>PWOG01000145.1 GCA_003557565.1 Desulfobulbaceae bacterium | reverse complement strand
TGGGCATCCCACGCCTGCTGGCTTTCTTCTTTGTTGCGGGATTTGACCTCCCCGTTCAGGGCGGCCCCGGATTCCACCGTCAAATCGGAGGATTCAACCTTGCCGTTGATCACCCCGCAACTGGAGATCTGGAACTTCTGGGCGTTGACATTGCCGTCAACCTTGCCCAGACAGACGAAGGTGTTGACCATAACGTCGCCGACCACCACCCCGTTTTCCCCCATGATCAGATAATCTCCCCGGACATTGCCGGTAATCCGGCCATCCAGGCGAAGCTTACCCTTGAAGGAAATATCCCCCTCCAGTTGCAGCTCCTTGCCGAGAATACTGGAAACCGCCCCGGAATCATCACCTGCGCCGTTATTCTTTTTTCGCCATAAACCCATGTGTTACCTCTTTATTGTACTTTCTGGCCGCGCACCGACCTGCCGCTGGCTGACACCGTACCATCCAGCACCGCCGCCACCCGGACAAACCGGTACGGGTCAATGGGCTCGCCTTTGTACAGGATGGTGTAATGCAAATGCGGCCCGGTACTGCGACCGGTATTACCCAGTTCACCGATCACCTGGCCACGCTCCACCTCATCACCTCGCTTGACCAGCCGCTCCCGCATATGGAGATAACGGGTTTTAAAGCCGTTGCCATGGTCAATAACCACGTAATGTCCGTTGAACCTGGTATAACTGCTGATGGTCACTTTCCCGGGGGCCGGGGAGGTGATCTCGGTGCCGGGATGGTTGCGGATATCAAGCCCGTCGTGCATCGCCGGGTTGCCGGTAAAGGGATCGTAGCGACGACCAAACGGGGAAGTCAGGGTTCCCTTCACGGGGGTACCAAGGGGCATGGATTCGAGAAAATTCAGATAATGATCGATTTTGAAGGTCAGCTCGCCGTAGGAGTCATCCTCAAGACCAATAAATGGACCGCCGGTGTTTTTCAGTTCGTCGTCCACCTGGACATCGATATCAATATCCACCGCGCTCAGGATCGACTCAATGGCCTCGCCACGCTGCTTCAATTCCTGTAGAGCGGCATCGATCTTGGCCCGCTGTTTTTCTTCCCGATCGGCCGCGCTGGCCAGCAGCTGGTGATGTTTTTCCTGAAGTTGGGCCAGTTCTTGTTTGGCGGCGGCACTCTTGACCCGGAGGGTGACATTTTCCACGGCGGCATACCAGCCCACGGCACTGGCCATCATCAGACCCGCCGCCACCACCCCGACCACCTTGAGGCGCGTTTTTTTTACGGAAAATGCGCGGGTCCTGCCATGCACACTGGTAACCATGAAGTGCAGCTTGCTTGCCATAACTAGCCCCCGGCTGACAGTTGATACAAAATCTTTTTTGTTGACTAAATGGATATTACCGGCGCGATAATAGCATGAACACACGGTCCCAACCATAAAAAAAATGATAAAAAACCCCGCCCCCACCCTTCCCCTATCATTTTTTTTACAGTAAATTGAAGTTTTAATTGCAAAAATTGCAAGTTCGTTATTATCAATAAAAGACCGTGCTGTTACCCCATGCCCAAGCAAAAAACCACCGTCGGTAAAACACCGCTCCGGAGCACCTCTCCGGAGCCGGCTCCGGATTTTGCCGCCCTGATTGACCGCTATCTCGATGACCTGGAAGCGGTGGCGGCGGCCGAATCCCTCCGTCCTCAACGGTCTTCAAGGCAGCACCTGCAAAGCTATCCCCCGCCGCAGGAAGAACTGGACCTTCATGGGCTGACCGCCGTGGAAGCGGAGAAGGCCATCCACCGCTTCATTGCCGGCTGCCGGGAACTGCGCTTGGCCACCCTGCGGATCATCACCGGCAAGGGCCTGCACTCCCCCGGTCCGCCGGTGCTGCCGCCGGTGGCTGAAGCCGCCCTGGTAACCATGAAAGATAAGAAAATGGTGGCCGACTTCCGCTGGGAAAAAAGACGCCAGAGCCGGGGCGGGGCACTGATCGTCTATCTGCCCTGACCCCGCCTCAACCTTTTGGTTTGAGAGGTAAACGAATGACCAACGAACAAGTGGCTTTATTCACCCCCTACCCCTTCACCGTGGGCCAGAAAATTCGCATCACCGGCGGCCCCCGCCGCGGTGACTGGGAAGTCGTGGAAATTAACGATCACAAAGTGAAATTGCGTTGTCCGGTTTCCGGGCGTGAGTTTACCTGGGATCGTTTTTGCTACTTTGTCGCCCCCCCGGAACACCGGTCCTGATCCAAGATATGACCGCTTACCATTTTGCCTCCGTGATCACTTACGTCGGCACGACCGCGCCTGACGGTAGAAAATTTGTAACCGTTCACCCAGGGCCAGCAACCTGTTGATTTAATGGGCTGTAACCGTTCAGCAGGGCCGCAGATTCGGGTGAGCAGCAGGCGCCGCGTACACAGGGTACTAAAAAGCCCGGCTGATCACCCAGAGGTGCGGCACTGCTGAACGATTACCTACAGAAAAGCGACCGCATTGACCAGAAACAGGGAAAGGCCTGCCAGCAGCAGCAGATGAAACAGGGAATCCTTGATGGGATAATAGGAGTCGGCAAGCTGGAGGCTGAAAGCTGCGCTGCCGGCGAACAGAAAAGGCAGCACGGCGGTTACTCCCAGCAGACTCCAAAGATTGATCCCCAGGTCGAACCGGAACAGCACAGCCGCCAGTGAAACGAGACAAACCAGGAAGATACTGAGCCAGAAGTAAAGTTTGGCCAAGTAATACATCAGGGTATAGAACCTGAAACTTTCGCAGGCCAGGACTATACCCGGCACGACCAGGGCCGTTAACACCCCCAGACCGAACAGCAAATACGTGTGGGCGTCGACGAACTGACCCATCAGGTCGACCAACTGGACAAAGTCATATTCGTAGGCAAACCGCGCGGCCAACCAGAGCACCAAAAGCAGTGCAAGAATCGTCAGCATCCACACCCAGCTCCGCCTGCATGGCGGGCTCTCCGTTTTTAATAACCCACGGTGCGGTCAAGCTGGTGCCAAAAGTCGCTCTTGGTAGTCGTCTTCCAGCCCAACAAACTCAACCACCGAAAACCCCTTGGTTGCCGCCACCCAACGGTACGGTGACGGCCACGCTTACAGTATCGGTTTGCCGGTGAGTTCAAGTCAAGCGGAAAAAAAGGAACCCGGCGGGCCTCCGGCCATCACCTGCCCGCTCAATGCTGCAAAAAGCGTTCTACAGGCAGGGTAAACCGGGTCTCGGTGGCCAGTTTTTCCTTCTCGGCAAAACCGGCCTTTTGGAAAACCTTTTGGGAACGACGATTCTCCCGGTGGATAGTGGCCACCATCCGCTCCTTGCGCCACTCGAAAAAGGCGTGGCGCGCGGCCTTGCGGATCGCCTGGCAGCCGTAACCGTTGCACCAGTGGCGGCGCTCACCGATGACCACCACGATCTCGGCCTGATCCCGCTTCGGCACCAGGCGCACAAAACCGATGGGACCGTCGGCGGGCAGGGTAACCAGGAAAAAACAGCCGTCGCGGTTGAAATGGGGGGAATAGACCGGCAGCGGTGAACGATCCAGCAGGCTCCTCAGTTCGTGGTCAATATTCTGCTCTTCGTTGAGGTATTCGGTCACCTCCTCGTCGGCCATCCATCGAGCCATCTTCTCCACGTCCTGACGAAAAACCTCACTCCTCAACTGCACGTCCTGCTGCACCACGACTTAACTCCTTTTTTTACAGGTTTTTTGTATTGCCAACGGGCTACCGGAAAGTCAGGACCGGGAGGCTAAATGGTTATACTGACGTTGTCAAGAGGCCCGACGGTGGTAAACCTTGCATCTTCCGGCCTCATCACTTAGGGTTCCCCCACCGTTGCTGCTGTTGCCATTTTGACCAGTAAAGGGAAAATAATTTGATGGAAAATCGAATCCAGGAACTGATTGAACGGATCAAAGACCTTGAGAAGGAGTTGACCGAGGAGATCCAGCAAAAACAGCAAGAGTTTGCCTACCGGATCAAAGACCGCAAGGTCATCTTCACCCGCGAGGCGCGCCAGCGCCACCGGCGGCTGATCAAATCCCTCCGGCGCTTTTTGTATGAATCCCGGCTGCTGGTTATTCTCACCGCCCCGGTGATCTGGGCCTGCCTGTTGCCGGCGGTGCTGCTGGACATTTTCGTCAGCATCTACCACGCAATTTGTTTCCCGGTTTACGGGATTCCCGGAGTGCGACGCCGCGATCATATCGTCATCGACCGCCACTACCTGAGTTATCTCAACTTCATCGAAAAACTCAACTGCGTCTACTGCGGTTACGTCAACGGCCTGATTTCCTACACCCGAGAGATCGCCGCCCGCACCGAGCAGTACTGGTGCCCCATCAAGCACGCCCGCAGGACGGCGGCCATCCACAGCCGTTATCATAAATTCCTGGAGTTCGGCGACGGCGAGAACTACCGCCAGGAACTGGAAAAGCTCCGGCGCGATTTCAAGGATATCGACGAGGGGGCCAATAATGGCCGGGACTCGTCGCCATCACCCGCCCCCGCCCGTTCTCCTTCAAAAAATCGGTAAATTCAAGTAAACATCCGACCATGACGGAGAAAGGCCGTCCCGGCAACATCATGTCGTAAGTGATCACGGGGGCGAAATGGTAAGCGCCCGCAGGGTGCCGCAGGTTGTGGTGATCGGGGCGGCGAAGCGTACATCAGTACGTAAGCCGGCCTGATCGCCGCAAGATGCGGTGCCCTGTGATCGCTTACATCATGTCTACCACGATGTGCAATCTTTCCGGGAACAATTCCGTTTACTTTCTGTCCCTTAACTGGTACCCGAGACGGTACCGGCAACCGCCCTTAACGGCAATCCATCTCTACAACATCACAATTGAACACCACGGAGACCAACGCATGCAAAGATTTATCAAATCGCCCAAATTGTTTGTTTCCCTGGCCCTGATGTTCAGCGCCCTGCTCTTGAGCGCCTGCGGCAATGAACAGTACGGCGCCGGAGTCGATCCCGACGCTCCCCGGGTGAGCGTCCAGGATATCTTCCTGCAGCCGCAGCTAATGGACCAGAAGGTTACGGTTCAGGGCAAGGTTTACACCCAGTGTGAATCCGACGGTTGCTGGTTTGTCCTCCAGGATGACACCGCCCAGATTTACGTCGACCTTTCCACCCACAACTTCGAGCTGCCCAGCATGCCCGGGCGCCAGGTTCAGGCCACCGGCACCGTCACCAACTACCAGAACAATATGTTGCTGATCGCCGAGGGGGTGGAGACCATATGAGCGGCATGCTGAAACTTTCCGTCCAGAATCTGTTACGCCACCGGACCCGCAGCTTTTTGACCATGCTGGGCATCGCCGCCGCCGTGGGGGTGCTTTTCTCGGTTTTCTCCTTTAACCGCGGCTTTGAAGAAGGACTGGCCAAGGAGATGCAGGCCACGGGGCTGCATTTCATGGTGGCGCCTTCCGGCTGCGCCCACGAAGTGGCGGCCCTGGTGCTCCATGGGGCGGTAACTCCCAATTATCTCGATACCGGGGTGCTAGAAGAGATCAAGAACGCCGACGGCGTCAGCCTGGCCACCCCCATCCTGGTGGCCCAGCTGCCCAATCCCGATCAACAGCGAATAGACCTGATCTACGGAGTGGAGACCGACCTGTTGCCGGAAATCAAGCCGGGCTGGGAGATCACCGGCGAGATCCCCAACGGCACCCACGAAATCCTGCTGGGCTACAACGTGGCCGAACACGCCGACATCAAGCCCGGCGCCGAGTTCAGTTATCCCAACATGGATACCGTCTTCACCGTCAGCGGCATTATCGGCCAGACCAGCAGCCAGGATGACGCCTTTGTCTACATGCCCATCGCCACCGCCCAGGACCTGATGGACAGACCCAACGGCGCCACCGCCATCGGCGCCAAGGTGGACACCCCGGAGCGGCTGGGCACCATTATCAATAATCTGGAAGAGCAAGTTCCCGGCATCCAGATCGTCACCATGGGGCAGGTGATGAACTCGGTGGCCAACGTCGCCGCCTCGGCCAAGTCCCTGAGCCTGGCCATCGCCCTGGTGGCCCTGATCATCGGAGCGGTGGGGGTGATGAACTCCATCCTGATGGCGGTGTTTGAGCGCTCCCAGGAAATCGGGATGATGCGGGCCATCGGCGCCTCACGCTGGAACATCTTTCAGATCATTATGAAGGAAACCACAATTCTGACCATTGTCGGCGGGGTCGCAGGAATCGCCGTCGCCATGCTGGGGGCTCGGCTGATCGAAAGCTTCGTCCGGCAGATCATGCCCTTTGTGCCCACCGGCGACATGCTCCGTTTCGACCTCGGCCTGGCCCTGGCCTGCGTGGCTTTTGCCCTGGTGGTGGGCCTGCTGGCCGGACTCTATCCGGCCTGGAAAGCCTCCCGAATCAACCCCATCGAGGCCATTAAAGGATAATCACATATGATCACTCTTAAAAAAGTGGAAAAGAACTACCGCCGGGGCGCCGAGGAAGTGCGCGCCCTGCGCGGCATCGACCTGGAGATCGAAGCCGGGGAATTCACTGCGGTGGTGGGGCCTTCCGGGGCCGGCAAGACCACCCTGCTGCACATCCTCGGCTGCCTGGACCTGCCCAGCCGCGGGGAGCTGTATTTCGACGGGGCGCGGGTGGACAAAATGCGGGAATCGGAACTGGTGACCTTGCGCCGCACCAAAATCGGTTTTATATTTCAGCAGTTCTATCTGATCCCTGGCTTGAGCGTCGTGGACAACATCGCCTTGCCCCTGATGTTCAGCAAAAGTCAGGGAAAAAAGGACCGGATCGAGGAACTGGCCCAAACGGTGGGCCTGGGGGAACGGCTGCACCACGTGCCGTCCCAGCTCAGCGGCGGCGAGATGCAGCGCACCGCCATCGCCAGGGCCCTGGTCAACGACCCCGAGGTTATACTGGCCGACGAGCCCACCGGCAACCTGGACTCCACCAACAGTGAAAAAATATTTGATATTTTGCACAAATTACATCAAAAAGGGCTGACGGTGATCATGATCACCCACAACCCTGAACTGGCCCAACGGGCCAACCGGACCATCAGCATCAAAGACGGTATGATAGCGTAAGGGTGCAGCGCCACCGCTGAAACGGGGCTCAGGCCGGCCGGCGCCGGCGGTGGCGCGACGCCGAC
The DNA here is from genome assembly GCA_003557565.1 of Desulfobulbaceae bacterium. Classification (GTDB taxonomy): domain Bacteria; phylum Desulfobacterota; class Desulfobulbia; order Desulfobulbales; family Desulfurivibrionaceae; genus Desulfurivibrio. Next base: position 1,105 of record PWOG01000145.1, on the reverse strand, counting down.
CGGTTACCTTAAAATCTGCGGCGTCGCTGCATCTCTATGTGTGCCCACCGGAGCGGGGCAACGCCGGTGAGAAACGGGCCGTCTCGGCAAGGTTCGGCGACCGTGAAACAAACAATAATAATTCAATAATAATTTATAATATCAAGATTGTCTGTCGGAGGAAGCAACGATGTTTAAAAGGGTAGCACTATTTATCGCCACCAACCTGGCCATTGTCCTGGTGCTCGGCGTTATCCTTAACCTGCTGGGGGTGAACCGGATCCTGGATGAGTCCGGGGTCGGCCTGGATATGGGCAACCTGCTGATCTTCGCGGCGGTCTTCGGCTTCGGCGGCTCCTTTATTTCTCTGGCTATATCAAAGTGGACGGCCAAACGGCTCACCGGCGCCAAGGTGATCACCTCGCCCCGCAACGAGGCCGAGTCCTGGCTGGTCAACACCGTGCGCAACCAGGCCCGGGTGGCCGGCATCGGCATGCCCGAGGTGGCCGTTTACGACTCTCCGGATGTCAACGCTTTCGCCACCGGCGCCCGCAAAAACAGCGCCCTGGTGGCGGTGAGCACCGGCCTGCTGCGGAGCATGAGCCGCGATGAGGCGGAAGCGGTGCTGGCCCACGAGGTCAGCCACGTGGCCACCGGCGACATGGTCACCCTGGCCCTGGTGCAGGGGGTGGTCAACACCTTCGTCATCGTCGCCTCCCGGGTGGTGGGCCACCTGGTGGACCGGGTGGTGTTCAAGACCGAGGAGGGCCACGGCCCAGCATTTTTCATAACCTCCATTCTGGCCCAGGTGGTCTTCGGTATCCTGGCCAGCACCATCGTCTTCTGGTTCAGCCGTCAGCGCGAATTCCGGGCCGATGCCGGCGGAGCCTACCTGGCCGGCCGCGACAAGATGGTGGCGGCCCTGGAAAAGCTCAAGCGCAGTGCGGAGCAACCCCACCTGCCCGACCAGATGGCCGCCTTCGGCATCTCCGGCGGCGTGGGCCAGGGCATCAAGCGCCTTTTTATGACCCATCCCCCCCTGGAAGAGCGCATCGCCGCCCTCAAACGGGGGTAAACGTTGCGTCAGCACCGCATCTTGCGGCGATCAGGCCGGCTCACGTACTTA
>PWOG01000058.1 GCA_003557565.1 Desulfobulbaceae bacterium | reverse complement strand
GGGTTTTCCTGCTGGAAAGCCGGGTGTTCGTTGAGGTCGCGGTGATCCAGGTCGTCGATAATCTCCTTGACGGCCGCCTTGAGGTCGCGGAAATCCAGGGCCATGCCCAGTTCGTCCAATTCGTCGGCCCGCATGGTGACCTTGACCTTCCAGTTGTGGCCGTGGGGTTTTTCGCAGTTGCCCGGGTAGTTGCGCAGGTGATGACCCGAGGAAAAATGGCTGGTGGTGAAAATTTCATACATGGGTTAACTCCTTTTTACACCAAAGACCGCTTGCAAGGCGGCATTTTTTTGAATATGAATGGCCTCCTGTTATATAACTTATATAGTCTGGAAAAGACAGAACCAACCTTTATATACCTTTTTTGTCAAGGAGCAGAATGAAATGACTGTTATTTCCCCTTTTCGCGCGGTGCGTTACAACCTGGAAAAAATCGGCAATATCGAAGAGGTGGTGAGCCCTCCCTACGATGTCATCGATGCCGGCGGCCAGGAGGCCCTGTTGGAGCGTAATCCTTGCAACATGATCCGACTGGATTTGAGCAAGAACATCGAGGAGGAGGGCATGACCGACCGGCGTTATGCCGGGGCCGCCGAGCTTTTCCGGCAATGGCAAGAGGAAGGGGTGCTGCTGCGGGAAGATAAACCGGCCTTTTATATCTATGAAATCGACTACCGTCGCCCCGACGGCAAAATGCTTACCCGGCGCGGTTTTTTAAGCCGGGTGCAACTGGCGGAATTTGACGAGGGAGTGGTCAAGCGCCATGAGAAAACCTTCTCCGATGTAACTTCCGATCGCCTGCGTCTGCTGGATACCTGTCAGGCCCAGTTCAGCCCGGTCTTCTCCCTGTATTCCGATCCCCGGGGCGAGGTCATGCAACTGCTGGAAAAGGCCGGCGGCGAGCCGCCGCTGTATCGGGCCAAGGACCGTGACGGCTGCGAGCACCGGCTCCGGCTGGTGACTGATCCGAAGGTGCTGGCGGCGGTACAAGAGAAGTTCCAGGACAAGGTGCTCTATATCGCCGACGGGCATCATCGTTACACCACGGCCCTGCAGTACCGGGCCCTGGTCCGGGAGCGGCAGGGGGAGCTGGATCCGACCAGCCCGGCCAACTACACCATGATGTATCTCTGCGGCATGGAGGATCCGGGCCTGAGCGTGCTGCCCACCCATCGGCTGCTGCGTCTGCCGGGAACCAAAGCGGCGGCGGATCTGGTGCAGACCCTGCAGGAGTTTTTCGAGGTCCGGGAGATCACCAACGGCGGCCGGGAAGGCCTGCTGGAGGAAACCTTCACCATGATGGCCGCAGGTGAGGGGCCGGGCCGCAACACCCGTTTCGGTCTTTATCATCCCGGCGAGGATCGCTGCTTTCTGCTGACCTTGAAAGACGGGGTCATGGAGCGGGAGGCCGCCCACCGGCCTCCCGCCCTGCGTGAACTGGATGTGGTGGTGCTCTCGGACCTGATCATCGACCGCCTGCCGGGACTCGACCAGAGCCGCTGCGTCCAGGGTGATCTTCTGGAATACTTCAGCAGTTCCGCCGAGGCCTTGGATACGGCCGTCAAGGAAGTGCGGGGAGTAGGCCGGGAGGAAGAAATCACCCCGCTGCTTTTCCTGATGAACCCCACCAGGGTGGAGCAGGTTCGCCGGGTGGCCGACGAGGATCTGGTGATGCCCCACAAGTCCACCTTCTTCTATCCCAAGATCCTCACCGGCCTGGCTATCAACCCTTTGCAGGACTGATAGTAAGTGATCACGGGGGCGAAATGGTAAGCGGTCACAGGGTGCCGCAGGTTGTGGTGAGCTCCGGCGGCGAAGCGTACATAAGTACGTGAGCCGGCCTGATCGCCGCTTATGGCGGTGCCCTGTGATCGCTTACGATTGATAGACTGTTTTGGGGTGGGGCGGCCGTTGAGGGTGATTTGGTGAAATTGGTTGCTCGGGGCCAACGGTTCTTGGGATCGGCGGTGGTCTACAGGGCCGAGGCGATGGCATCCCCCATGGCTTCGGTTGTTACCGCCCGGCTTTTGTCGGTGGCGATATCGCCGGTATAAATTCCCGCCGCGAGGGTCCGGGCCACCGCCTCTTCAACGGCGTCGGCGGCTTTCTCGAACTGGAAGCTGTGGCGCAGCATCATGGCCGCCGAGAGGATCTGGGCGATGGGGTTGGCGATGCCCTGTCCGGCGATATCCGGAGCCGAGCCGCCGGCCGGCTCGTAAAGCCCGAAGCCGGATTCGTTGAGGCTGGCCGAGGCCAGCAACCCCATGGAGCCGGTCATCATGGCGCATTCATCGGAGATGATATCGCCGAACATGTTGCCGCAGAGCAGGACGTCGAACTGTTGCGGGTTGCGGATCAGTTGCATGGCGGCGTTGTCCACGTAGATGTGATTCAGGGTGACATCGGGGTAGTCGGCGGCCACTTCGTTGACCACCTCCCGCCACAGCACCATGGTGGTCAGCACATTGGCCTTGTCCACCGAGGTGACCAGGCTCCGGCGCAGGCGGGCGGCCTCGAAGGCCCGGCGGGCGATACGGTCGATTTCCCGGCGGGTGTAGACCATGGTGTCATAGGCCTTTTCATCCATGCCGCTGCCTTCCCGGCCCTTGGGCTGGCCGAAGTAAATATCCCCGGTCAGCTCCCGGACCACCAGCAGGTCGAAACCTTCGCCGACGATGTCGGGGTGCAGGGGGCTGGCAGCACTAAGGGATGGAAAAACCCTGGCGGGCCGGAGGTTGCAGAACAGTTCGAAGGTTTTGCGCAGGGGCAGCAGGGCGGCCCGTTCCGGCTGCTGGTCCGGCGGCAGGCTTTCCCACTTGGGACCGCCCACCGAGCCGAAAAGGATGGCGTCGCTGTTGCGGCACATTTCCAGGGTGGCCGGAGGCAGGGCCTGGCCGTGGTTATCGATGGCGCAACCGCCGACATCGGCGTATTCATAGCTTAAGGAGAAATCAAAACGGCGCTGGGCCGCGTCCAGGACCTTGATGGCTTCCCGCATAACCTCGGGGCCGATGCCGTCACCGGGGAGAACCGCGATTTTTTTCATTTTACAATCTCCATATATGGTTTAAAATTTAACATTCGGCGGGGCCAGCGGGCACGGTTGTGCAACATCGGCAGTCCTCCCGATGGAGGCCAAGGGGGGGGTGCCCCGCGCCCCGTGAGCAGCCTGCCAACATACAGGATAAATGATGTTTTGTTCAAGCAGCTTGTGAATAAAAAACTTTCAGCCTTTATATTGTTTTTTATTGATTTTTAGCCTGTGTTTGTGGGATACTTTCGATGAGATGTTTTTACGGTAGGACTCCAGTGTGGTGACTGCCTTAATTTGTTAACTAGTAATCAGGAGGTAAAGGTGATGAAAAAGGTTTTGGGAGTTGTTTGCGGAACGCTGATGCTTTTTGCTGCCGGCTGTGCAACCAACCAGGTTGATGCCGTTGACGAGGCTCGGGTTGATCAGATTGATAGCCGTCTGAGTGCCCTGGAAAGCCAGATCAACGAGTTGTCCGGCGATACCGCAGCGATGCGGAGCGAGTTGCAGCAAATTGCCACCATGTCCGAGCGTCATGCCGCCGATGCTGAAAGAGCTGCGGCCCGCGCTGAGCAGGCCTTGGACGAGATGGAAAAAGCTTTTGAACTGCAGCAGATGAAGTAGTCAGTAGTTAAATAGTTGTGATTCCGGGGCGTCCTTCCGAAAAACGGCAAGGTCGCCCCCTTTTTTTTGTTTCGATTATTCCTGCGATACCCTGTAATCCTGCGATATCCTGCCGATCAGGACGGGGATCCCGGCGCCCCGGCGACTGACTGCGGCTACCTCGTGGAGATCGACATCATTGATCCATCCCTTCTCGGTCAGCAGCTCTTTTGCTTTGTCCCGGTAGTCCCGCCATTGTTTGTCATCATGCTCGTTTTGGTGAACTTCCAGGTAAATCCTGTCTTCCTGGCGTCCCACTTTAACCGCTTGGTTTATAACCCGCACCGGGGTGCCCGATGGCGCCATGCGGAACAGGACCGGGATATCCTCGGGATAGAGCCTGGTGCAGCCGAGAGTGGCCCGGCGTCCTATTGACCAGGGCCGGTTAGTGCCGTGGATGAAGTAACTGCCGTTGGAAAGCTGCAAGGCGTGGGAGCCCATGGGATTGTCGGGGCCGGGAGGGACAATTGCCGGGGTGTTGGGGCGTTTCTCGCGGGCCGAGGCAGGGACCGTCCAACTGGGTTCGGTCAGCTTCAGGGTGACGGTGAAATCCCCCAAAGGGGTGTCGTTGGTGGTGGCGCCAATGCCGACGGGAAAAGAGATAACCAGCTTTTCACCGTTTCTTGTATAAAAATAATAAAGTCGTTTTTCCACCAAATTCATCACTATTCCGTGGTCAAAAGGGATTGGCGGCAGGATTTGGGCGGTGGGCAGCAGTACCGGGGTGCCGTCTCCCGGCAGGAACGGACTAAGGTCCGGGTTGACCATGGTGATTTCCCGGTAACCCAGGCTGTGGTCCCGGGCGATTTCCAGCAGTGATTCCCGTCCCTGAACCCGATGTTCTCGTATGGAGCCCACCACCGTCCACTTGTCCGGATCATAGGTTTGAGTGGCGGCCACCGAAACCCGGGAAGGTATGTCAGCCGAGCGTTCGGTTTCGACTTCTTTGGCGGCTCCGGCCAGGGAGCTGAAACCGAGGATCAAGGTGAGACAGGTGAAAGTGGTAAGTAATTTCGCCATGTTGATTATCTTTTCCGGTTATGGGTGGTCAGCAGGTTTGTCAGTGCCTGGTCGATGTCTGGAAAGCGGAATTTAAAGCCATGTTTTTCAAGGACAGCCGGGGTAACCCGGGTGCCGTCGAGCAGCAGAGAACTCATTTCGCCCAGCAGCAGGCGGATGATGAATCCCGGCGCCGGCAGCAGGGTGGGGCGCCTTAATGCCTTACCCAGGGACCTGGTAAATTCGGCGTTGGTGATGATTTGCGGGGCGGCGCAGTTTACCGGCCCGGATATATCAGGGTTGTTGCAGATATAGGCGAAAATCGAGGTAAGATCATCCTGGTGAATCCAGGGGAAAGGTTGCCGGCCATGCCCAAGCCGGCCACCGAGTCCCAGCCTGAAGGGGGGCAGCATCTGGGCCAGGGCTCCACCACCGCTGCCCAGAACCACGGCCTGACGGGTGGTGACCACCCGGTGTCCATGTTCGGCGGCACGGAAGGCTTCGTTTTCCCAGGCCTGGCATACCCGGGCCAGAAAATCGTCACCTGGTCCGGACTCTTCCGATTTAATTGCCTCGTCATCCATCCCGTAATAGTTGACGCCGCTGGCGTTAATCAGGGTCATGGGCGAGGCGGCGGTCAGCATGGCGTCCACCAGATGGCGGGTGGACAATACCCGGCTGTCCATGATCTGCTGTTTGGCCCGAGGGGTCCAACGGGTAAAAATACTGGAACCGGTGAGGTTGATGATCACATCGGCCGAAGCGGCTTCTTCCTGCCATTTTCCAGGGCGGGTGGGATCACCGTGGACCGTCTTGACGGCGTCCGGCAGCCGCTGTGCTTTTTGGGGATTACGTACCAAAACCAGCAGCTGGTGCTTTCCCTCAAGCAGACGATAAAGCAGAGCATGGCCAATAAAACCGGTGGCTCCGGCCAGAAAGATTTTCATGATAATGCCTTGGCGATAACTAAGCGGGTACGCAAGAAAAGGGGGTAACCCTCTGGTTAAAGGCGGTTAACTTCCGGTTCCGCAAATCCTGAACACCTGGAATATCCCAATATAACGGGGTTGCGGGGTGGCGGTCAAGGGCGGTAAGGAGAATAAAAACACAAAAAAGGGGTGGCGATTAAAAACCGCGACCCCTTGCTGATAACTGGCTGGGGGACAGGGATTCGAACCCCGACTGGCAGAGTCAGAGTCTGCTGTCCTACCATTAGACGATCCCCCATTGGTGAGTATTGAAAAAAGTCTTTATAAGAAAAGTGGCGTTCCGTGTCAAGGATAAAACCTCCCTGCGATGATTCACAGCTCCGGACCAGGGAACACTAGACAGAGAAAAGCCGGTATAGTTGCCCGCGAGCAGGCGGAACAATTATTTTTCTGGAAACAACCGGCGCTTTTGGTTAATCTCCTGGTTTTGCGAGTCCATCAAATATTCAGATCTTGGTATGGAGGTTTTGTTGTGATGACACTGCAACCCGGTTGTAATATCGAAAAATCGAAGGTGGCTGGCGGGCGGTGGCGGCTGCTGGCCCTGCTGCTGGTTTTGTCGCTGCTGCTGGTGGCTGCCTGCGGTGATGATGAGCGGCGGCTGCAACTGGGCGATCGGGCTCCGGATTTCACCGCCACCGATCAGTATGGCGATACCATCCGGATGGCCGACCTGGAAGGCGGGCCGGTGGTGCTGCGCTTCTGGTCGGTGGACTGTAAATACTGCCGGGCCGATACCCCGATTTTCAACGACTATTACCGGCAATACAAGGACCAGGGGCTGATGATCATTTATGTCAGCCTCAATGATGACGAGGAGATGGTCCGCCGTTTTATCGCCGACCTGGAGATCGAGTTTCCGGTGGTTATTGACTATGACGGTCAGATTGCCGAAAAATACCGGATCAAGCTTGACCCCCAGGCGGTGTTCATTGACCCGGAGCATCGCCTGAAAGAGGCCGTCCTGGGTGGCGTGGGAGAAGAAGTGATGACCCGGCTGCTGGGGGATTATCTCCACCGAGATACCCAGGACACCGCCGATGCGGATTCCCGGGCGCCGGCGGGGGACGATGCGGCTCCCCCCACCGGGGCTGCGGCGGAAAGCGGTGAAACCGGCAGTGCCGCCGGCGAATTGCCGCCGCCGGTGGAGGAGCTTGACCGGCAGGTAAGGTGCCCGGTGTGCGGGATGTTTGTCGCCAATTACCCCGAATGGATCAGCCAGTTGCACCTGGATGGCGAAGAGGCCCACCATTTCGACGGCATGAAGGATCTGCTGGCCTACTACTTCGATCCGGCCAAGTTTGACGGCCGAACCGATGCCGAGGTCAAGGCGATCTGGGCCAGGGACTATTATACCCTGGAATGGATCGAGGCCCGCCAGGCCTATTTCGTGGTGGGCAGCTCGGTGCATGGCCCCATGGGGCACGAGTTTATCCCGCTGGCCTCCCGTGAGGCCGCCGAGGCCTTCAAGAAAGATCATCAGGGGGAGGAAATCCTGACCTTTGATGAAATCACCGTCGAGCGGGTTGACAGCATGCGCTCCGGCCACCAAATGTAGTGTAACCCAAGCAGCCGCACCGCACCTTCGGGCGATCAGCCAGGCTTTTGGTACCCTGTGTACGCGGCGCCTGGCTGCTCACCCGAATCTGCGGCACGGCTGCTTGAGTTACAGCCTGTTAAATTAACAGGTTGTTGGCCCTGGTGAACGATTAGTCTTGCGGTAACGAATATGTTTATAAAGATGCGTCCTGCTGGCGGGGTTGCCCTGGTGCTGATTTTTTTTCTGCTGGCCTTCGGCCTGATGCTGGGCCATGGCCTTGAGCTGGCGGCCCGGCAGGAAGCCACCGCCCCAAAACTGGAGATCCTGGTGGCCGGGTTGGGTTTGAGCGACCTCTGTCTGGCCACCGAGGCCCGTTATACCCGTCATCCGGCGGTGAGTGACCATCTGGCCCCCTTTATGAGTCATCCCGGGGCCATAGAACATTTTCCCACCGGTTCTTTCTGGGCCCCGCCCCCTGCTTATCGGCGTCAACCATGAAACATTTTGTTGCCAAACAGCTCAACCTGCTTGATTTCGCCCTTTCTTCTCTGTGGCGGCGGCGCCTGAAAAACGGGGCGGTGCTGCTGGTGTTTGCGGTGGTGATTTTTTTGGTTTCGTCGTTTCATCTGGTCACCACTGCCCTCACCGAGACCTCCCAGCGGCTGCTGTCCCCGGCGCCGGATATCGTCGTTCAGAAGATCACCGCCGGCCGCCAGGAATCCTTACCCCTGGCCTACGGGGACAAACTGGGCGGGCTGTTCGGCATCAAAAAGGCGGTGCCCCGTATCTGGGGTTATTATTTCGATGAGATCCGGGAGGCCAACTTCACCGTGCTGGGAGTGGACCCGGAGTTGATGCCCATGGGCCGCCATCTGGACCGGACTCTGGCCGCCGGCTCGTTTCCCGGCGAGGCAGGCAATGGTGCCATCGGCGGCGCGATACCCCAGGCGGCCCTGGGCAGCCTGGTCAGTTCCGCCCTGGAGCTTGAAACCGGCGAGCTTTTTTCCCTGTTTCGACCCGATCTTTCCCTG
>PWOG01000330.1 GCA_003557565.1 Desulfobulbaceae bacterium | reverse complement strand
CGACCCCCATGCTGGAACGCATCCGTCATCATTTTGGCGAGGCGGTCCAGATCATGGTCGATGCCTGCCAGTTGCGCCTGGACCCAGAAGATCTGCGCGACCACCTGCAAAAAGGGGACATCCTGGTGCTCACCGGCTCCAAGTTCTTCACCGGCCCGACCTTCAGCGGGGTGGCCGTTTTTCCGCAAAGCTTCGCCCAACGCCTGGACTGCGCCCGGCACTCATTGCCGCGGGGCCTGGCGGATTATATTCCCCGGTCGGATCTGGGCAGCTGGCAGGATTGCCTGCCAGACGCCCGACCGGCACCGGAGATTGGCATGTACCTGCGCTGGCGGGCGGCCCTGGAAGAAGCCCGGCGCTACTACCGGGTGCCCAGGGAGCTGCGCCGCCAGGCCCTGGAGTATTTCTGCCGCGAGGTCATGGCCAGAATCTCGGCCCACCCGCTGCTGGAGCCCCTGATTGAACCGGCACATCAGTGCCTTGCCAGAACCGGAAGACACGGCGACGAGCTGTCGACCCGGCGCACGATTTTTCCCTTTCTGCTTCGTCACCCCGACGGCCGCTACCTAACCCCGGCGGAAGTGCGGGCGCTTTATGAAAAGCTCAATGACGACATCCGCCATGAGCCGGGCATCCCGCCCGACCACCAAAACCTGGCCGGGCAACGCTGTCATGTCGGCCAACCCACCATACTGGCGGGCAAGGATACGGCCGCGCTCCGGATCAGCGCCAGCGCCCGGATCATCTCGCAGTGCTGGCACGAAGGCGACGGCGACATGGCCGGCATCGACAAGGAACTGCAACGGGTATCCATAACCCTGGACAAGATCTCATTGTGCGTGGAGACTCCCGACCCCCTGGTTTCCCAGTCTTAACAGCTCGACGCCCACAAGGCTGCGAACTCACCACAACTCAGGGATGACAATACCCAGTTTTTTGATCCGGTAGCCAATCTGGCGGGGGGGCAGGCCCACCCAGCGCCGGTTTTCCTTGTTGCTCCGGGCCAGGAAAAAATCCAGCAGCAGCGGGATATTCTCCCGGCGTTCCCTCAGCGGCGGCAACACCACCGGCACCACGTTGAGGCGGTAGCACAGATCGATCCGGAAGGTGCCCCGGGCCACGCACTGCTCCGCGCCTCGGTCACCAGCCCAATCTGGCGCCTGCTGCCCCCCGCGCGGCACATTAGGTCTTGCTCTGCCTATGCTGCCTGGCGCAGGTTCCAGGTTGGCAACGACCGGCTGTTCATGCTCACGCTCCGCAACCAGGCCGCTTTTGAGGGGGATTTTTTCGTTGACATGCCGGTCGGCAGGCGTTATCGACATAAAGTAAAGGAAATTCCTATCACCTATCACCATAACCCGCAAAAAGCATGTTACCAGACTACCGTAATCAAGCCCTGAAGATCCTGCCCTGGGTATGCGCCAAATGCGGCCGGGAGTTTGCCGGCAAAAAGCTGCGGGAACTGACGGTCCACCACAAGGATCACAACCACCACAACAACCCGCCCGACGGCAGCAACTGGGAAATGCTCTGCATCTACTGCCACGACGACGAACACTGCCGCGCCCTGGAATCCCAATGGCAACAAGGAGCGGATGCCGGTGCCGAAAAAGGCCCGACTGCCACCCACTCCCCCTTTGCCGACCTCAACAAACTGCTGGGTAACCCGGCCCGGAAAAACTGATCACGCCTTGGGGTTTGCACAGCCCGCCAGTGGAGGGTCCGTCGCTGGATAGTTGGGTCTATTTTTTGTTGCGCCAACCGTTATGTTAAATTATACATAACGCCATCTGGTTTGAATTCTGGCGATCTCAACCAACCGCCGGGCTTGACAAACGTTTTTTCGGTGAGGTGAACGGTAATAATGGAGGCGGCTTTCATTCTTCCCTTGCAACTCACCTTGCGGGTGGCTGGTCTTGCCACCCTGCTGGCCCTGATCTTCGGGGTGGCTGCCGCCTGGGTTATCCATCGTTATCGTTTTGCCGGCCGGGAATTGCTGGATGCCCTTTTCTCCCTGCCCCTGGTTCTGCCCCCCACGGTGCTTGGTTATTACCTGCTGGTGACCCTGGGTCGCAACAGCTGGCTGGGACGCTGGCTGGAGGACACCTTTGGCATCACCTTGATCTTCACCTGGCAGGGGGCGGTGGTGGCGGCCACGGTGGTGGCCTTCCCCCTGGTCTTCAAGGCGGCTCGCAGCGCCTTTGAAGGCGTTAGCCACAACTACGAAAACGCTGCCCGGTCTTTGGGCTGCAACCCCTGGCAGGTGTTCTGGCGCATATCCCTGCCCCTGGCCGGGCGCGGCATCATGGCCGGCACCATGCTGGCCTGCGCCCGGGCCATGGGTGAGTTCGGCGCCACCCTAATGGTGGCCGGCAACCTGCCCGGCCGCACCCAGACCATGCCCCTGGCCATCTACAGCGCCGTGCAACGCGGCGATGATGCCCTGGCCCACAGCTTGGTTTTGCTCCTGTCGGTGGTGTGCGTGGCGATTCTCTGGACCTCCGGCAAGCTGCTCAAGCCCCCGTGGTCGCCCCGGTAGATTTGAACCGTTCACCGGCGCCAACAACCTGTTATTTGACGGGACGTAAACGTTCAGCAGTGCCCCGGATTCGGTAAGCAGCCAAGCTCCGTATAACCTGCGTCCGTGAGCTTGGCTGAATGTTTACGTGGATTTGAGCAAACAATGCCTTCGGGCAAACAAGCCTCAGGCAGTGCAACACTGACAAATAATTAAAAGGTAAGCGATCACAGGGCACCGCATCTTGCGGCGATCGGGCCGGCTCACGTACTGATGTACGCTTCGCCGCCGAGGCTCACCACAACCTGCGGCACCCTGTGACCGCTTACCATTTTGCCCCCGTGATCACTTACATTAAAAGGATAATCGGCAATGAAAATAATGGGACTACAAAATGCTAGAAGATCGTTGGCCAAGTTGATGCTGGTTCTGCTGCTGGCCGGCACCGTTTTCAGCGCCACCCCGGCTCGGGCTGCCGAACTGCTGGTTTCGGCGGCAGCCTCCTTGAACGACGCATTCACGGAGCTTGCCACCCTGTTTGAACAGGAGAACCCGGGGGTGAAGGTAATCGGCAACTTCGCCTCTTCGGGGGCGCTTTATCGCCAGCTTGAACAAGGGGCCCCGGCGGATGTTTTCGCCTCTGCCGATCCCCGCTGGATGACGGAGGCCATCGGGCGCGGTCTGGTGCAACGGGAAGAATCACATATCTTCGTTACCAATGAATTGGTCCTGGCGGTACCGGCCGTTGGGCGGGTGACCATCTCCGGGTTGAACGACCTCAAGTCTCCGGCCGTAACCAGGCTGGGGATCGGCACCCCGGAGACGGTGCCGGCCGGGCGTTATGCCAAGGATGCCCTGGAGGAGGCCGGCATCTGGCAGGAGTTGAGCGGCAAGATGATTTTCGGGGAAAACGTACGCCAGGTTCTCGATTACCTGCGTCGGGGTGAGGTGGATGCCGGATTAGTCTACGCCACCGATGCGGTCAAGGGCGGGGCGGCGGTGAAAGTGGTGAAGATCATGCCGTCAGAAGAAGCACCGGCTTACCTCATCGCTCCCCTGGCCAACAGCCGCCAGCTGGAGTTGGCCCACCGCTTTGTCGAGTTGACCATCTCGGAGCGGGGCGGGGCCATCCTGGCCCGCCACGGTTTCAAGCCCACCACCGGAACTACGAACTGAGTGTGGAGTGCTATGGCAAAGATTCGGCCGAACCGATTCGCTTGAGCGCTCCCGGTGGCCACGTCTCAAAAACCGCGACTACGACAAGGAATCATGAGAAGACGCCACGCCGAAGACAAGCCCAAGGAAATCCGACCCGGTTACCACTGCCGGGGGCGGATCTGGATCGAGTACAACGGCGAGACCTTTATCGGTTTCGGCCGGGTGGTGCTGCTGGAGAAAATTCGGGAGCTTGGTTCCATCAATCAGGCCGCCGCCGCCATGGGCATGTCCTACAAGCACGCCTGGGACCTGGTCAACGCCATGAACCGCCACGCCGCCGAACCCCTGGTGATTTCCTGCCGGGGCGGCAAGGGCGGCGGCGGCGCCCGCCTCACCGGGGCCGGAGCGGAAGCCGTCAGCCAATTCAAAAAAGTCCACGCCGAGCTTAACGCCTTCCTGGCGGCCCAAACAACAAAACTGCCCTGGTAGCAGGGCCGGAGCCCAGAAAAGTCAATTTTTGCTGATCCCGTGTGCACGTCTTCTCGAACAAAACCGTCCGGTGCCGCCGAGGCCTGAAACTACCACCCGGGCCGCGCCCATCCAGCCTGTTTTTGGTCATGGAGTCGATTCGGGGTGGAGAACGACCCGCTCCCGCTTGTCGATGGTATACTGCTGCCCCGGGGCCAGTTCCAACTGGTGGCAAACCACCTCGATGCCGGTGCCCTGCAAACTGGCAAAGGCCTGCAAATCCTCACCGACCAACGCCCGGCACCGGCGGCAGACGATGATAAAGTCATTGCCGTAAACCCGGAACAGCAGGTTATCGGCAAAATTACGCCGTAACTCGGCGGCAAATTCTTTGAGCAGCCGGTTGCCCTTTTCCCAGCCCTCATGACGGTTGTAAGCCGCCAGACCCTGCAAGTGGAGGTGATGGAGGCACCGATAAGTGAACGCCTCCTGGTTGTTGTACAGCATCACCTTCAGGTAATCCTCGTTATACAGCCCGGTGAGATGATCACTGAAGAAATAGGACAGCCGTTTCTCCTCCAAGTCCTTGATCGGGGTATCGGTGATGAGGCACAGCCCCCGATGACCGGCGCAGAAACGTTCGTCGTCACTGTCTTCGGCCAGCACTTCCGGGTCCGCCACCAGATCCAGCACCCGCACCGCCGCCGCCACCACCGCGGGATCAAACTGCCCGCCGCTGTGCTTCTGGAGCAGGGCCAGAGCCCCTTCCGCGCCCATCCGGGGCTTGTAAATGCGATTGGTGGTCATGGCATCAAAGCTGTCGGCCACGCCTAAGATACGGGCCGGCAGGGGTATTTCCTCTCCCTGCAGGCCGTCGGGATAGCCACTGCCGTCATAATGCTCATGATGACGGAGAATAATCTCGGCCAGATCCCGGTACATCTCGACATTGACCAGCATTTCATAGCCGGCCACCACGTGGAGCTTGATCAGATCGCGCTCCAGCTCATCGAGCTTGCCGGGCTTGAGCAGGACCGCGTCCGGAGTGGCGATTTTACCGATATCGTGCAACGAGGCCGCGCGGTACAGGCGGTAAATCTCCTCGGAATCAAGCCCCATTTCCCGGGCGATCCGGCGACTGTAATAGGCAACCCGCTGGGTGTGGCCGGCGGTATAGGTATCCCGCTGTTCGATCATCCCGACAAAGGTGAAGACGACCTCCTCGTAACTGGCCAGATTGTCCCGGCGCAATTGTTTTTCCTGTTCCAGCAGTCCGGCGATTTCCCGGGTTCTCTCCTCCACCCGCTGTTCCAGCAAACGGTTGGTCGCGGCCAGTTCTTCTTCGGCCCGGAGACGCCGCAGTACCTCCTGCTCCAAGGGACGGATGGCCAGCCAGCGAAAGATCCACCAGAGGGCAACCCCCAGCGCCCCGGCAATCAACAAAGAGGTCAGCAACAGACGGTTGCGCAGTTGCGCCAGGATTTGTTCCAGTTCCCCATAATCCCTGACCAGTTCCAGGGTCAGCAGATGCCGGCCGGCCAGTTCGATCCGCTTTTCCCGGACCAGGAGATGGGGGGAAACGGCGGGCCGCTCAAAAACGGTGAGGAGATAACCATGGGGGGTATAGGCGGCGAAACGGACGACTTCCGGGTTGTTGGCCGACCAATGCTGAATGAACATCTCCACTTCGGCAAAACGTTGACGCAGCAGGGGTTCGGTCATGAAGGTGGCGGTCTGCTCCAGTTCCACGGCGGTGCGGCTCTCCAGTTCCGCCATGATACTGCGCCGCTGCTGCTGCATGACCCAGAAATTGATCACCGTCAGGGTGATCAGCAACAATAACAGCAGAGCAATGATCACTCGATTGTAAGAAAAAGGTACGGCCGGGGAAGCGAGGGGCATGGGTTAACCTTGAAAAGGTGGAAGATTGCAGGAGCACGCCGGGCAACGATTTTCAATACCCGTGGGCCCCGTGATCAAGCAGTACTTCAATTTAAACAGAAAGTCGTTTGCTTGGCAATCTTCCTGAACCCCTCACCGAGGCCGGGGCGGAGCCATCAGCCAATTTAAACCGGATATTACGACGCCCCAAAAACGGTTCCGGGCACCACCTTAAGGCAGCGGCACCCGGAACCTTTTTACTGATCATCCGTCCATGGTTTCATGGTTTAATTGTCAGGACTTGGTGGTCATCTCAAACCCGGCATAGGCCTCCATGCCGTGTTCTGTGATATCCAGCCCCAGCCGTTCCTCTTCCTCGTCCACCCGCAGGCCGATGCTGATCTTGATGGCGTAGAAGAGCACCAGGGCGGCGCTTAAGGCCACTACCCCGTAGGCCGCCACCCCCAGCAACTGAATCAGCGGGGAGAATTCGGCGGCAAAGATGCCCACCGCCAGGGTGCCCCAGATACCGCAGGTCAGGTGCACCGAGATGGCGCCCACCGGATCGTCGAGCTTAAGCCGGTCCAGGATCAGGATGGAAAAGACCACCAGAATACCGGCAATCAGGCCGATGATTACCGCCGCGCTCACACTCACCGCGTCGGCCCCGGCGGTGATCCCCACCAGGCCGGCCAAAGCACCGTTCAGGACCATGGTCAGGTCGGGCTTTTTGGTCACCGTCCAGGAGACGAACATGGCGCTGATCACCCCGGCGGCGGCGGCCAGGGCCGTGGTGACGAAGACAAAGGAGACCATGGCCGGGTCGGCGGAGAGCACCGAGCCGCCGTTGAAGCCGAACCAGCCCAGCCACAGCAGAAATACCCCGATGGTGGCCAGCGGCATGTTGTGGCCGGGGATCGGCCGAATCTTACCGCCAATATACTTGCCCAACCGCGGGCCCAGCACGATTACCCCGGCCAGGGCCGCCCAGCCGCCCACCGAGTGCACCAGGGTGGAGCCGGCGAAGTCGTAAAAGCCCATTTCATCAAGCCAGCCGCCGCCCCACTGCCAGCTGCCCAGCCAGGGGTAGATAAAAGCCACGTACAGGGCGGTGAAGATCAAGAAACTGGGCAGCTTGATCCGTTCGGCCACGGCGCCGGAGACGATGGTGGCGGCGGTGGCGGCAAACATCGCCTGGAAGATGAAATCGGTCCAGTAGGTATAAACTCCCACCCCGTCTTCCAGGATCTTCAAATCCTCCGGCGAGGTTCCCACCCCGAAGCCGGCAAAGCCAAACCAGGAACCCAGGGCGAAGCTTTCCGGGTACATCAGGTTGAACCCCACCACGGCGTAGGTGAGAAGGCCGATGGCGATGATGGCGGTATTCTTGTAAAGGATGTTGACGGTGTTCTTGGCCCGGGTCATCCCCGCCTCCAGGGAGGCAAAACCCAGGTGCATCAAAAAGACCAGAAAGGTTGCCACCAGCATCCAGGTGTTGTTGGCGGTGAAGATGGCATCGGCCCCGCTCACGCCCTGGTCGCCGGCCCAGACGGTAAGCGGCAGGCCGGTGATTAGCAGGCCGCAGGCGGCGGACCCGAAGATTTTTTTGGCGTTCATGACATGCTCCTTGAAAATATAATTTTGCTATTTTTTTGTTATTAACGGCGGGGCTCAAATTGCCTCGCCATCCTGCTCGCCGGTACGAATACGGCACACCGACTCCACCGGCAGGACGAAGATCTTGCCGTCGCCGATTTTGCCGTTGCGGGCCGCCTGCACGATGGTCTCCACCACCTGGCTGGCCAGCTCGCTTTCCACCACAATTTCCAATTTCACTTTGGGCACGAAGTCCACCACGTACTCGGCGCCGCGATAGACCTCGGTATGGCCCTTCTGGCGGCCAAATCCCTTGACCTCGGTAACCGTCATGCCGTGCACGCCCAGGGCCGTAACCGCCTCCTTGACCGCGTCCAGCTTGAAAGGCTTGATGATCGCTTCCACCTTTTTCATTGCTGTTCCTCCTGTTTGATGCTGGTTTTAATGACCTGCGTTAATTTTTTTCTCCGGTCCCGGGCCGGAGAAAATTGCTGGGCTGTTCAGCTGGAGGAGATTTCAAGAAACGTGCCAGACCGCGCCGCCGGCGGCTGTGGTTTTCTAATAAGCTGATTTATGGCAATATTTACACACGGGGCGACTTGGCGGCCGACCACAACCGATCTCTGTTTTCTTACAATCTTGTAGGTT
>PWOG01000323.1 GCA_003557565.1 Desulfobulbaceae bacterium | reverse complement strand
GCCAGGATGGCCAGGGCCAGAATGCCCACCCCGCCGGTGGCCCCGGTCACCAGGATTTTGCCGTCAGCGGGGCGAACGGGAAAATCCACCAACCGGGCCACGCACTGGACGGCGGTAAACCCGGCAGTGCCGTACATCATGCACTGCCGCAGGCTCAACCCCGGTGGCTGCGGCATCACCCATCCTGCCGGCACCCGGATATATCGACCCAGGCCGCCGGGGGTGTTCATCCCCAGGTCGTAGCAGGAAACCACCACTTCATCGCCGGGCTTAAATTCCGGGTTGCGGCTTTCATCGACGATCCCCGCAGCATCGATTCCCGGGGTATGGGGAAAGCGCCGGGTTACTCCCCGGTTGCCGGAGGCCGAAAGAGCGTCCTTGTAGTTAAGAGAAGAATACTTTACCCGGACCAGCACCTCGTGATCCGGCAAGTCAGCCAACTCCCGCTGGACCACTTGGCGGGTGAAGACTCCCTTTTCTTCTTCGGTCACCAACATGGCGGGAAATTTTTCCTGTTTCATTTTCATGATCTCTCCATAGCAGCCGAACATCTCGGCAAGTTTGCAATCAAACCCTTCCCTGCCAGGAAAGGGTTATACCAGAACCGCAAAATAACCATCGGGAACCGTCGCGGTGGAGGTTCCACGCCGCAGAAACAAAATCGGCAAAGTTATCTTGCCAAATCAATGTTATTGCAGTTAAAGAGTAAGGTATAAAACGTACCGGTCCATCTTGAGTGCCAAGCTTTTGCCCGCCAACCTTCACCGCAAGAGAGGTGCCCCATGAAGCTTTATGATGACAAGTACATTAAAAACATCGTCCTGCTCGGAAGCGTCAAGTCGGGCAAAACCACCCTGGCCGAGACCATGGTTTACGAGGCCGGCCTTTCCCAGCGCCGGGGCACGGTGGAGGATAAAAACACCATCTCCGATTTCCATGAAATCGAGCACCAGCGGGGCAATTCGGTTTACGCCACGTTGCTGCATACCGAGTGGCGGGATTTCAAGATCAACATCATCGACACCCCGGGCCTGGACGATTTCGTCGGCGAAACTATCTCGGCGCTGCGGGTGGCCGATACTGCGGTGATGCTGGTCAACGCCCAGTACGGGGTGGAAGTGGGTACCGAACTTACCTGGAATTACCTGGAAGAACACCGCATCCCGGCGATCTTCGCCGTCAACCAGGTGGATCACCCCAAGGCCGATTACTTCACCGCCGTGACCGCCATTCAGGAAAGTTTCGGCCCGGCGGCCATCATCATGCAGTACCCCCTGCACCAGGGCGACGATTTTGACTGCATCATTGATCTGCTGAAGATGACAATGTACCGGTTTCCCCCTGAAGGTGGCAAGCCGGAAAAACAGGAAATCCCCGAAGACGAGCGGGAGCGGGCCGCAAAGCTGCACAACCAGCTGGTGGAAAAGGCGGCGGAAAACGACGAAGAATTAATGGAGCTTTACTTCGACAAGGGCAGCCTGGACGAGGACGAAATGCGCCAGGGGCTCAAAATCGGCATGCTGGGCCGCGAGGTCTACCCCATCTTTTGCCTGTCGGCCAAGCGCAACATGGGCAGTGGCCGAATGATGGGCTTCATCGACAACGTCGCCCCCTCGGCCACCGAAATGCCACCGGAGAAAACCGTCGATGACGGGGAGCTGCCCTGCGACCCGGCGGGACCGCCGGTGGTTTTCGTCTTCAAGACCCTGATGGAGCAGTTCCTGGGTAAAATCACCTTCTTCAAGGTCTGTTCAGGCACCGTCAACGAAGGCATGGAACTGGTCAACAGCGCCAC
This sequence comes from Desulfobulbaceae bacterium, assembly GCA_003557565.1. Taxonomy (GTDB): domain Bacteria; phylum Desulfobacterota; class Desulfobulbia; order Desulfobulbales; family Desulfurivibrionaceae; genus Desulfurivibrio. The sequence continues at coordinate 6,507 of PWOG01000323.1, read as the reverse complement.
CGGCGAAACCGAGCGGCTCAACCAGCTGTTCATCATGTCCGGTAAGAACCGCCAGCCGGTACGCAAACTGGTGGCCGGCGACCTGGGCGCCACCCTGAAGATGAAGGGCACCCAGACCAATCACACCCTGCATGCCAAGGATTCACCGGTCAGCCTGAAGGGCATCGCGGTTCCCGAACCCCGGATCCGTACCGCCGTGACCGCCACCGACCGGAAGGACGAAGACAAGCTGGGCGAGGCCCTGCGGGAAATTCAGGCCGAGGATCCGACCATCAAGGCCGAGCTCTCCCCGGAACTCAAGCAGCTGATCCTCTGGGGCCAGGGCGAGCTGCATCTGAACCTGGTGAAATGGCGGCTGGAGAATATTTACGGCCTGAAAGTGGATTTCGTCGAGCCCAAAATCCCCTACCGGGAAACGATCCGCAAGCCGGCCAGCGCTAACTACCGGCACAAAAAACAATCCGGTGGTTCCGGCCAGTTCGCCGAGGTCCACATGCGGATCGAGCCATACGAGGAAGGGATGCCGGACCCGGCGGACCTCACGGTGCGCGGCAAGGATGAAATCGACCTGCCCTGGGGGGGCAAGCTGGTCTTCTACAACTGTATCGTCGGCGGGGTAATCGACGCCAAATTCCTGCCCTCCATCCTCAAGGGGGTCATGGAAAAAATGCAGGAAGGACCGATGACCGGGTCACATGTCCGGGATGTAAGGGTGATGGTCTATGACGGCAAGATGCACCCCGTGGACTCCAACGACATCTCGTTCAAGATCGCCGGCGCCCAGGCCTTCAAGGAAGCCTTCCGCAACGCCAGCCCCCAGCTCCTGGAGCCGCTCTACGACATGGAGGTCATGGTGCCCGAGGACCTGATGGGCGATGTCATGAGCGATCTGCAGGGCCGGCGCTCGATGATCAGCGGCATGGAGTCCCAGGGCCGCTACCAGTTAATCCGGGCGGTAACCCCCCTGGCCGAGCAGCACCGCTACTCCACCACCCTGAAATCCCTGACCCAGGGCCGGGCCAGCTTCCGCTGCAGCTTCCGCGAATACGCCCCGGTCCCCCAGGAAATCCAGCAAAAACTCACCACCGAGTAATGCAGTGTCTGGTTATACGTATCCACTGACCGCCGTTGGGGTGATGCGGTTGCATTTTACTTCCATTGATTGCTCGCTGGGGAGCGGGATGCGGTTGGTTTTATTTCTACTAACTGCCCGTTGGGGGGCGGGATGCGGTTGGTTTTACTTCCACTAACTGCCCGTTGGGGGGCGGGATGCAGTTGGTTTTTTCGCTCATTGTCGGCAATTCTGCCGACAAATAAAGACTAAGCTCGGCGGGCTTACCGCCCGCCTCCGAGGCGTCCAAAGGACGAACCCGCGAAAAAACCAACCGCATCCCGCCCGCGAACGCCCCTTGGAAATTGCCGCCCAAAAGGCATTGCAGCCCGAAAACAACCTTTTACTTACTCCCCCTGCCAACACAAAAAACGTTCAGCAGTGCCGCAGGTTGCGGCAAGCGGACCGGCGCCGCGTACATAAGTACGCAAGCCGGGCCGATCGCCGCAAGATGCGGTGCTGCTGAACGTTTTTCACCAGTGAGGTTGATTGCCGATGCGATAGTTCATCACCTCCATGGTATCGCTAACCACCACAAAGGCATCGGGATCGATCTCGCGGATCATTCTCTTGAGCTGACCGATCTCCCGGAAGTTGACCACCGCGTAAAGCACATTCTCCTCGCTGCCGGAATATCCGCCGCGGGCCGGAATAATCGTGGTCCCCCGACGCAGATCACGCAGGATCTCCCGGTTGATTTCCGGCCATTGCTTGGAGATGATCATAACCGCCTTGCGCTGGCTCAAACCGGTAACCACCAGGTTGATAAGATTGCCCGCCACATGGATCTGAATCAGGGTATACAGGGCGGCGTCCAGGGAAAAAACCATCGCCGTCAGGATCAGTACCCCGACGTTGAGGGCCAGCACCGAAGAACCCAGGGAGATGGAAAAACGCTTGAGCAGCATCACCGAGAGGATATCCGCCCCGCCGCTGGACCCCTGGGAACGCAAAATGATCCCCCCGCCAATGCCGATGATGATCCCGGCGAATATCGCCGCCAGAATATCGTTTTCCACCGTCAGATCCACCTGCACCAAAGACAGGGCCAGGGAAAAGATGGCGGTGCCGACCAGGCTGTAGAGGAAAAAACGGCGCCCCACCGACATCATCGCCGCCAGAAACAGAGGGATGTTGATCAGCAGGTAAATCATGCCGACATCCAGGGCGGGAAACACTTCGTTGATGATCAGGGTCAGGCCGGTGACGCTGCTGGCGGCAAATTCATGGGGAATGATAATCCCGTTGACCGCCACGGCACAAATAATGCTGCCGACGGTAAGCTGCAGAAAATTGACCATTACCTGGCGCATATCGGCCAGGGTAAAAGTCGGTTTATATGGGATTTTCATCGTAAACTTCATCGCTTGCCAGCATCAGCGAAAATGAAAACAGGGCGGGCTTGGTTTGACTGTTTATCGGAGCTCCATAGCCGGCGATTCGTCCTGACTACCCGATGTCGGGAAAAACAACTACCCATGTTGGTCCTGTTTTGTTGCTTGTTGCTTTTACTTGTCGGTTGCTGCCGCAGTTGAATCTTTAACCGAATTACCAAAATGCCGGCGGACAAACACCAGTTCTTCTTCCCGGTTGCGCACCAGGCCATCCAGGCGGGCATCCAGCAGTTGATCGAGGATCTGTTTAAACAATGGGCCGGGACGATAGCCCAGGACCTTGAGGTCATGGCCGTTGAGTTCCGGACGCACGGTACTCAATTCGGTAACATATAAGGAAATGGCTTTTTTCGCCGCCTTTTTGCGACTGATCGCCAGCAGATAAAGCAAGCCCTCGGGACCAAGACCGGCGAGCAGGTGATAGATCCCGCTGTTGGTGGTGGGCAGGGAGCGTCGCAGAACCGTGGCCGCCTGCTGGGCCGCCGACTTTTCCCGCAGCATGGTCTGCCGGTAACGCTCCGGCACCTCAAGCCGGGTGCAAACATCCTGCAGTTCGTGGCGCTTGAGATTGGCGGTAAGGGCCAGCAAATAGACCAGCCAATTGCGGCAGGGTTTATCCAGGTAGAGCAGCTTGTACCAGGACAGGGCCGTCTGGGCCTCATTGAGGGTTTTTTCCAGGCGGGGTTCAAGGCGCAGGCGCTGGTGAAGAAAAGGCAGCAGGCCCAAATCGCTTAAGCGGCGGATGGCGGGCAGCGGATTTTCCTCATCGAGCATGAGTTTAAGCTCGCCGAAAAAACGGTAGCCCAAAAAACGGTCGTAGAGGTTCATCCGCACCGCGTTTTTGATCAGCCGCTCGGTATGCTGGCCGATCCTAAAGTCCATCCGCTGCTCGAAGCGAATGGCCCGGAAAATCCGGGTAGGATCTTCAACGAAGCTGAGGTTGTGCAGCACCCGGATCTTATGATCCTTGAGATCGTTCTGGCTGTTGAAAAAATCCACCAGGGTGCCGAAGGTATCGGGGTTTAAGTGGATGGCCATGGCGTTGATGGTGAAATCGCGGCGATACAGGTCAAGCTTGAGGGAAGAGAGTTCCACTGTGGGCATGGCCGCCGGATAATCGTAATACTCCAGCCGGGCGGTGGCCACGTCGACCTTGAGCCCGTCGGGCAGCTTGACCACGGCGGTCCTGAATTTCTTGTGGACCCGCACCTGACCGTCCAGCCGGGCGGCCAGGTCTTTGGCGAAAACCACCCCGTCACCCTCGATAACCACGTCGATATCAAAGTTTTTTTCCTGGAGCAGCAGATCGCGGACAAAACCGCCCACGGCGAAGGCGTGATAACGGCGGGCCTGGGCCACTTCGCCGATGGTACGCAGCAGTACCACGATCCGGCGGCCCAGTCTTTCCACCATCAGGTTTTGCAGATTGCGCTGCCGTTCCCCGGAGGGCAGCTGCTCGCTGTACAGATTGCGGGGCAGCCGGGCAGGGTCGTTGACCAGCAGGTTCAGCAGATCGGTCCGGGTGATAACCCCCTGCAACGTACCGTTGCGCCCGTCCACCACCGGAATGATCCGCTGACGATGCTCGATGATCAGCTCCTGGATATCGCCCAGGGTGGCGGCCTGGGTCAGGATGGCAAAGTCGGTGGTCATGTAGTCGCTCACCGGCTGCTCCTCGAGCCCCAGTTGAATGGCCTTGCCCGCCACCCGCCGGGAGATCAGGCCCACCGCCCGGCCCTTGTCGTCAACCACCGGCAGAACCGTGATATTGTAGCGATTGAGCAGTTCATCGGCCTGGCGGATGGTGATGCTGGGCCGGCCGCTGATCGCCGGGGCGCTCATCAGGTCGGCGGCCTGGCGACGCGGTCGGACCTGTTTGTGCAGCACCTGGATCAGTTTTTCCTCCAATTCGATGGTGGTCAGCTCTTTGATGGTGGCCGAGGCCGCCGAGGCATGGCCGCCGCCACCGAACTCACGCAAAATCTCACCGACGTTGACCTCGGGGATCCGGCTGCGGGCGATGAGATAGGTCCGCTCCCCCATTCGGGCCAGAGCAAACAGGGTGTTAAGGTTTTCCATCACCATGAAGCGGCGCACCACCACCGAAAAGTTGTCGAAATAATTTTCGGTGGTGATTTTGGCCACAGTGATATCCAGGCCCTGAATGGTGTAGGTGGTGGCGGAACGGATCAGATCCCCCAGCAGGGTGACTTCGGCACTGGTCAGCTCCTGAACGATGAACTGGGTAACGGCATGGAGATTGGCCCCCCGGGCCAGCAGCCAGGAAGCGGCCTGGAGGTCTTCGGGGGTGGTGGTATCAAAGTGAAAGGATCCGGTGTCTTCGTAAACCCCCATGGCCAGCAGGGTGGCCTCTTCAGGACCGAGGACGATCCCGCGCTCCCGGAAAAGTTCGACCAAAATGGTGACGGTGGAACCCAAGGGCCGGATATGCTCCACCTGGCCCCGGATATCACCGGGGGCGGCGGGATGGTGGTCGTAAACATGAATTTCCAGGCCGGGGTTCTCCAGGCACTTGACGATATCGCCCAGGCGGGAGGGCTGCCGGGTGTCCACCAGGATCAGGCGGGAGACCTGCTCCAGGGGGATATTTTTCAACCGCTGAAAATCGTAGAGATAATCCACCGACTGGCTCAAAAAATCCCGCAGGCCCTTCTCCTGGGAGCCGGCAAAGGCCAGCACCGCCTCCGGGTAGAGCTTCCTGGCCGCCACCATCGAGGCCAGGGCATCGAAGTCGGCATTGATATGGGTGGTGATCAGATCCATGCTGCCCACTCTACTTAGCCTTTCGTTATGCGGCAAGGGGATAAACGTAAGCGATATTACAGGGCACTGCATATTGCGGCACCCTGCGGGCGCTTACCATTTTGCCCCCATGATCGCTTACGGATAAACCTTTAAGCCCGGAGCAACAAAGTCATTGGCCTTGGCACCGGGGAAGGGGCCGCGACATGCGCTTTAATCTTGCCCCGCAATTCAGCCGCGGGGATGAAATTTGCGGTGGATGTTTTTCAGGCGGGCGGTGTCGACATGGGTGTAAACTTGAGTGGTGGCGATGTCGGCATGCCCCAGCATGACCTGAACGGCCCGCAGGTCGGCCCCGTGTTCCAGAAGATGGGTGGCAAAGGAATGACGCAGCACATGGGGGCTGATCTCGCGGCGGATGCCGCAGGCCCGGGCGGTTTCCCGCACAATCTGCCAGAACCGCAGCCGGGTCATGGCCGTGCCCCGACCGGTGATGAACAGGTAGTCGCTGCGCTGCCTTTTCAGCAGGCGGGGCCGGGACTGGGTAATGTAGAGGCTCATGGTCTGGCGAGCGGCCTCGCCGAATGGCACCAGCCGCTCCTTGCTGCCCTTGCCCATAATCCGCAGATGACCGGCCCGGTTGACCGCCGCCACCGGCAGCTTCACCAACTCGGAGACCCGCATGCCGGTGGCATACAAAAGATGCAGCATGGCGTGATTGCGCAGGGCCAGAGGGGAAGCCGGGGCGGCCGGCGGGGTCAGCAGAAGTTCCACCTCGGCGCTGCTGAGCACCTTGGGCAGGGCCCGGCCGGTTTTGGGCAGATCAAGCAGCAGGGCGGGATCATGGCCAAGCAGCTGCTCGCCCTGGAGGAAGCGAAAAAAGGCCCGCAGGGCGGAAATCCGCCGGGCCGTGCTACGCGGGGAGATTCCCTGCCGCTGGCAATGGGCCAGGTAGGCGCGCAGATGTTCGGTGCCGATCTGATTGATTTCCGTGATCCGGCTCGCCGGCGAGCCGGCCGCCGAACCGGAGACGGGCGCATCTTCCCCGGGTTCAAGCCCTTTTTTGCCGGCCGTTGCGACTTGCAACGGAGTGGGCGCACCATCGGGCAAGTCATCAGAAACGGGGGAATCGGGGGAGTCGGCGGAACCGTTGGAATCGGGAGAATCATCAGGGTTAGCACCGGCCAGAAAGGCAAAAAAGGAGAGCAGATCGTTGTGGTAGGCCGCCAGGGTATTGGC
>PWOG01000151.1 GCA_003557565.1 Desulfobulbaceae bacterium | reverse complement strand
TTTTCAGCTGGCCCGCGCCGCCGGAGTTATTCCCGCCGACCTGCCCCCAACCTACAGCAGTGATATTTCCCTGACCGTATTTGCCGGCGGGCTGCTGTTCGGGGTCGGCATGGTGCTGGCCGGCGGTTGCGTGGTGGGGACCCTGTACAAACTGGGCAGCGGCAACCTGACCAGCCTCATCGCCTTTATCGGGATGATGGCCGGCAGCATGCTTTATGCCGAAATCCATCCCCTGGTCAATGGGCTGCACGACCTCACCCTGGTCACCGGCAACACCACCCTCCTCCAGACCCCGGCAAGTCTCGGCGGTTCAATCCCCTGGGTGCTGATCGCCCTTGGCTCTCTGCCGCTGCTTATCTGGCAGCGCCAAGGCAAAATCCGGGTCGACACGGTGATCGATGGCTACATACAACCCTGGCGGGTGGCGCTTATCCTGGCGGCCCTTAATCTGCTGATATACATCCTGGGGGGCTGGCCCATGGCCGTCTCCACCGCCTATACCAAAATCGCGGCATTTCTGGAACTGCTGGTGGCCCCAGGCCATGTAGCCCAACTTGCTTTTTTTCAACAGGACTCCCGGGTGGTCGAAACCGTTGTCGGTGAATTAAGCGGGGGCCCCGGCCCCCGGGTCGACCTGATTTTTATAACCGATCTTCCTCTCTTGGTGGGGGTTATCCTGGGCGCTCTGGCCAGCGCCTTGATGCTCGGGACACTTCGGCTGCACGGTTGGCCGTCGCTTCGCCAGGGATTTACCGCCTTCGGCGGTGGCATCCTGGTGCTGCTGGGGGCCCGAATTGCCGGTGGCTGCAACCTTACATTCATTCTGGGGGGCCTGCCACTACTGTCTTTACAGGCCATACTTTTCACCTTCGGGCTGCTGGTCGGAGCCTGGCTTGGATCATTGATGCTGTCCCGTATTATTTTCAGGTAAACCCATGTCTGCCAACCCAACACCAGAAATTCTCGAAATTAATGTAATTGGCCAGGTTTGCCCGGCCTGCCTGCTGGTGGTGCTCAAAGAGCTTAACCAGCGCCGCCCGGAAATCAACAGCGGCCGGCTCCGGCTGGTGATCAGCACGGATCACCGCAACGCCACCATCACCGTACCGGAATCGGCCCGAAAAATGGGCTATCAGGTGGATGTCATCAAGGTCAACAAGTACTACCAAATCGTCGTGGGGCAGCCAAAATGAACAAAGCCACCAGGGAACAAGCAGGAGGCTTACCCGAACAGGATCGCCTGGCGGCCCTGGAAGCGGCCAATCAGCGGCATATCGCTTATATCAGAGACAAGACCAATCATCTGCTCAAGATCATGGGCACCTCGCCGCTGGGCTACGATGAGCTGGACGATCAAACCCTGATTGACCTGGACCCCATCGGCATCATCGCCGACTCCTTTACCCAGATCCTGGATTTTCTCAACAAAAATGTCAACGAACTGCAGCAGGCCAAAGATGAAATGCAGGCCATTTTCGATGCCACCGGGGTTGGCATTTCCATCATTGACCGGGATTTCAAGGTCCAGCGCTGCAACGAAAAACAGCGCCAATTGCTGGTGGACTCCCGCCGCCGGGAGATAGTGGGTCATAACTGCTTCGAGATTTACTGCGCCCGGGAATCTCCCGGCATGGGCTGCCCGGCCATGGAGACCTTTGCCACCGGTAAGCCGGCCCTGGTTCGCGATGTTGAAAAAAAGGGGAAGTTTTTCAACGTGGTCACCACCCCCTTTGCCCGGGATGAGGACGGAACGGTAACCCGGGTGATCGAGGTGGCCCTGGATATCAGCGATAAAAAACGGGCCGAACTTGCCGAGCAGCAGCAGCGGCAGTTTTATCTCCAGGAGAAGAACAAACTGGCCACGGTGATTGAAAGCCTGTCGGAAGGCCTGCTGGTTATCGATCCCGACGGACTGGTCACCACCTGCAACCGGGCGGCCGGAGAAATCACCGGCCACAGCGAGTCCGACATCACGGGTGTACCCCTGACCCGGCTTTTCCCGGCGATCAGTGACCTGCTGGCCGCCGGCGAAGAGCCTGCCGGGGCGGAATTCAGCTACCAGGCCCCCGACGGCAAAGAACTGCTGTTCTCCGCCGATTCCAACCGAATGCTGGATCCCCAGGGCAATTTTGTCGGCCGGGTAATAACCTTCCGCGATATCACCGCGGAAAAAAAGAAGGCTCAGCTTTTTTTCCGAGCTGAAAAGCTGGCGGCCATCGGCCATCTTTCCGCCGGGGTGGCCCATGAACTGAATACTCCCCTGGCCAGCATCCTGGGTTATGCCAGACTGCTGTTAAAGGACGACAACCTTACCTTGGCCCAGCAAGAGAGGCTGGAGATAATCGCCGAGCAGACCCAGAGAAGCAGTGAAATCATCAAGGGCCTGTTGAGCTTTGCCCGCAACTCAAGCCATTCCGACCGGGTCCGGGAGGAGTGCGAGGTAAACAGTATTATCGAACGTGCCGTACTGCTTTTGAATACCGATCTGGAAAAAAGAGAGATCGACCTGGAATTGGCCCTGCAGCCTCTGCCTCCGGTAATCGCGGACCCCGGCGAGCTGGAACAGGTAATCATCAATCTGATGCTCAACGGTATGCAGGCCATCGGCCACCGGGGCCGCATCGAGGTCCAGACCGAACACCGGGAGCCATGGGTGGTACTGACGGTGGCTGACAACGGCCCGGGAGTGCCGGAAGAAATCCGGACCAGGATTTTCGACCCCTTTTATTCCACCAAGCCAGTCGGTGAAGGCACCGGTCTGGGGCTCTCCATCTGCGCCGGGATCATCGATGATCTGGGCGGCAGCATCGAGGTGAACACCCCCCTCCGGGGCGGCGGAGCGACCATGGTGGTTGCTCTGCCCCGGGGATGAATTGGAGGCGATGATGGACCAGCAACAACCAATCCTGGTGATCGACGATGACCTGCGCATGCGTCAGCTGCTCAGGGACACCCTGGCCGGCGCGGGCATCACCACGGAACTTTGCACCGACGGCCGGGCGGGTGCAGAACGACTGGGCCAGCAGAAATTTGACGTGGTGCTGACCGATCTCAAAATGCCTTTTTTCGACGGCATTGAAATACTGGAAAAGGCCTTGCACACCAATCCCGACTGCATGGTGGTCCTGGTCACCGGCTACGCCACCATCGAATCGGCGGTGGAAGCGACCAAAAAAGGGGCCTATGATTATGTCCAGAAACCATTCGAGCCCGACGATCTTCTGCTGACCGTCCAACGGGCCATGGAACACGCCCGGCTCCGGCGGGAAAACCGCCGCCTGCGACAACAGGTCGAAGGCTGCCGGGGCGAGGAGCTGGTCGGCGAAAGCCCGCAGATCAAGCACCTCAAGGATCTGATTGCACAAGTGGCGCCTTTTTCCACCACCACCCTGATCAACGGCGAAACCGGCACCGGCAAGGAGCTGGTGGCCAAGCTTATTCACCAATGGAGCCAGCGCCACAAGCAACCTTTTCTGCCGATAAACTGCGGGGCCCTGCCGGAAAACCTGCTCGAGTCGGAACTGTTTGGCCATGTGAAAGGGGCCTTCACCGGCGCCGACCAGGACAAACCGGGTCTTTTTGAAACCGTCAACGGCGGCACCCTGTTTCTCGATGAAATCGACTCCATGACCATGGGGTTTCAGGTCAAACTGCTGCGGGTGCTGCAGGAGGGCACATTCATCAAAGTGGGAGGCCGTGAACATTGCCAGGTGGATGTCCGGGTAATCGCGGCCAGCAGCCGCCCCTTGAGCGAGGAGGTGGAAGCGGGACGCTTCCGCCGGGATCTTTTCTACCGCCTCAACGTGGTCAGCCTGGAAATACCGCCTTTGCGGCGGCGTACCCAGGACATTCCCCTGCTGGCCCACAACTTCGTGGCAAAATACAGTGCCAAGTACGGCAAACAGATACCAAATATTCCCGCCCCGGTCATGGCCATCCTCAACAATTACTCCTGGCCGGGCAATGTCCGCGAACTGGAAAATGCCGTGGAACGGGCGGTGATCTTCTGCCCGGACGGAGAACTGCTGCCCGGACATCTGCCCGCCCTTGCCGCCGAGGAACAACGCGGCGCTACCGTTCCGGAAAATGACACGGATTCACTGTCCATAGAAGAAATGGAAAAAAACATGATCATCAAGGCCCTGCAGCGGGCGGAAGGTCATCGGGGAATGACCGCGCAGCTTCTCGGCATCAGCCCGGTTTCCCTGTGGCGTAAAATCAAAAAGTACGAAATCTCCATGTAACTGCTCGCCCCCCGTCGCCGACCGCCCCCTGCCCTGACTCCCATTTCCCTGACCCCCATTGCCCTGACCCACTTTTGATTTCTTTGTGGCCTGAATGGCCCCTTCATGGCACCACAATATGTTTCACCATTTCTTTCAATCTGAAACGATGTTTCTTTTTGAAATCCCTCCTCCTTGTGCTTGTAGCTGAAAACACGTCAATCACACCTTGGCACACACCTTGCTCTATTCTTAGTTAACCGCAAACGCATTACCGGATCCGCGACCCAACGCGGACCGGCTGGCCCTGACATAATTGCGGTGTAACTAGCCAGGAGGCAATATGTACAAGCAAAAGGAGGTAGCATGGTTACTAAACTGATAAATCCTGTAAGACAACCACGCCGGTACGCCCTTTTTGGGCTGCTGGCCACTGCGGCCCTGCTGCTCGCCGGTTGCGGCGGCAGCGACTACGACTCAAGTCCGCCAGCCGGTAATCCAGGAGTTATGATCGATGCCGAAACCCTGCACAACTGGGCCGAAAACGGCTACGGAACAGACACCCTTGGTTACGACAAACTGGTGATCCTGGATGTTGACAGCGTCAGCGGTTATGAAGCCGGCCATATTCCCGGGGCGCAGCACCTGGACACCGGCACCGACCTGCACACGGAACGCTCCAACGGAGTCTCCTACACTCCCAGACAAGTGCCCACCGCCGCCATGATGAACGATCTTATGCAACGGACCGGCATCGATGAGCGGACGGTGATCGCCCTGGTGGGCGATGGCAACATGATGAGCGTGGGCCGGGCCTACTTCAATTTCCGTTACTGGGGATTCCCCAAGGAACGACTGAGGGTGCTCAACGGCACCAAGAGCGCAACTTACGAAGGCGCCGGTTTTCAGCTGGCAACCAACTCGCCGGAGGCCGAGCCCTCCACTTACAACGTGGCCAATCTGGAGGCCAACATCCACCTGCGGGCCCCCCTGGATGAGATGATCGCCGTGGCCGAAAACGGCTCCGAACAGACCGTCATCCTCGATGCCCGCTCCGAAGGCGAATACAGCGGGGAAGATATCCGGGCGGCTTTTGGCGGCCGGGTCAGAGGGGCTCAGCTGCAGGAATGGAGTACCCTGCTGGACCCGGACAACCCCACCGCCATGCTGCCCAAGGGCGATTTGCAGAGCATGATGGAACAAGCCGGGGCCGGACCGGACACCACCGCCTACACCTATTGCCAGACCAGCTGGCGGGCGGCGGTCAATTTCATGGCCCTGGACGCGGTACTGGACTGGCCGGTCAAGATCTATGACGGCGCCTGGGTCCAGTGGGGCATGATGGCCGGAAACGACCTTAACTACGGCGGCGCCCTGAGCAAAGACTCTCCCTGGCGAACCGACGTCACCACCCGCAGCGAGGCGATCAACTACGAAAACACCATCGTGCGCCCCGAACCGGTGGTGGATTCTTTTGCCGATAATGCCAACCGCATCAACGAGGAGGATAAAGTAGCCTGCGCCGACACCGTACCGGAAGATTTAAGCGGCCTTGGCCCCGAACCCGACAGTGTGATGATTGAAGCTGCGGAGCTTGCCGGCTGGGTTGACAGCGGGGCTCCCGACGGCACTGGTTACAGCAATCTGGTGGTCCTCCACGTGGACAGCGAGTCCGGCTATGAAGAAGGCCACATCCCGGGAGCTTTTCTGCTGGACCGCGGCACCGCTCCCAATGGTGATCTGTCGGCCACCCGCGACAACGGCATCACCGAAACCATTTCCCAGGTGCCCACCCGGGACCAGATGAATGACCTGATTCAGCGGACCGGCATCGATGCCGACACCGTGGTCGTTTTCACCTCCGACAACGCCATGCTGCTGGGCAGGGCCTATTTCAACTTCCGTTACTGGGGCTTTCCCAAGGAACGGCTGCGGGTACTGGACGGCAATACCGGTCATTACGCCGAAGCAACCGGGGACGAGTTGTCCACCACCACCCCCGCCGAAGTGAGCTCCGACTATACCGTCTGCAACCTGCCCCAGCAGGAATCGGTGGACAATTACCGGGCCAGTTTCGAGGAGCTGTTTTATGTCGCGCGTGACGGTGAATATCCGGCGGGTAATCCCGTTGACGCGGTAATTATCGACGCCCGCTCGGCCGGGGAATATGACGGCGATCACGCCCGCACCAGGACCTCGGAACCAGGCACCTATGTGGCCTTTGAAGGGCATGTCACCGGGGCCGAGCACCAGGAATGGACCGAGTTGCTCCGCGATGACGGCAGCGGCCGTCTCCTGCCCGAAGCCGAGCTGCAAACGGCCATGAATGACATCGGAGCCGATGAAAACACCACCGGTTACGCCTATTGCCGCACCAGCTGGCGGGCAGGGGTCAACTTCCTGGCCCTGGACGCCGCCCTGGGCTGGCCGGCCAAGATCTACGACGGGGCCTGGATCCAGTGGGGCCAGATGGCCAGCGACGACTCCCTGTACGACGGTTCGCTGAATCCGGCCTCGCCGTGGCGAACCGACCGGGATCAGCTTTCCGCTAATCTCGCCTTCAACAAGACCGATGAGATTGACTACCTGGGCGCCAACTCCTACGCCCCCAGCGCCAACCTGATCAATCAGGAAGACGCGTCCATCAGCGGCGTGGAATGCTGTGTTGAAGACCCCGTGGTTGATGATCCCGATGGTATCGCTCCCACGGCCCCCGGTTATCGTTAAAGCAAGACAGAAACCCAGAAAGGACAAGGTGCATATATGAAAACATTGAAAACTATCGGTATCGGGGCCACGGCAGGATTCCTGCTATGGGCGGGCTCGCAAACCGCGGCGGCCGGACCGGTGATCCATCTTCCCAACGACCAGGGCTGGCTGCAGCTGAACTACGAGGCACAGCTGTACGGCCAATGGCGGGACACCGGCTCCGGCCCCGACGCCACCGACGACACCCAGGATGTTTATTTCCGCCGCAACCGGCTCTCACTCCGGGGAATGATCGATGACAATACTTACGGCTTTTACTATTCCATCGAAAATCAGGGGGACCGGCGCATTCAGCCGCTGCATGTGCGGGATTCCGCCAGCGACTTTCATGTCCTGGATGCTTATCTCCTGGCCAATCTCCACGATTCAGCCCAGCTCCGGGTCGGGCTGATCAAGGATCCCCTGGTCCGGGCCCATAATGTGGGTTGCTTCTTTGCCCTGACCCTGGATCGCTCGGATTTTGTTTACACCGCCCTGCCCCGGCGCTCCCGGGATTACGGCGCCATGCTCTGGGGCAACCTCCTGGACCAGCGACTCCAGTACAAAGTGGCCGCCACCACCGGCCTCAAGGACGACGCCCCCAGCGATGACATGCGTTACACCATCCGGGGGCACTACAGCCTGCTGGACCCGGAACCCGCTCCCCTGTATTTTGGCACCTATTTCGGTGACAAGCGGGTGCTTACCATCGGCGGCGGTTACCAGTATGAACGGGAAGCGGTTTACGGCAACCAGGAGTTGAACAACCTCGCCAATGATTACTCGGCCTGGACCGTGGACATTTTCGGGGAATTGCCCACCGCCTCCGGCACCTACACCATGGAAGCGGCCTACCTGGACACCTCCTTTGACGACAACTACCAGGGGGGTGATCCCGACCCGGCGAGCATGGGGATCGACGGCGAGAAAAACGGCTATTACGCCCAGGCCGGCTACCTGCTGCCCAACAACGTCGGCCCGGGCCAACTGCAGTTTTTCGGCCGCTACAAAACCTGGAACTTCGCCAGCCTCGACGGGGTGCTGGACCAGGATGTCGACCGTATCAACATCGGCGCCAACTACTACCTCCGGGGCCAGGACTTGCGGTTAACCCTGGAATGGTCCGAAACCGATTTCGAGGTTGAAAACGGTCTTAATTCAGACTTTAAAACGGCAACTGCCATGGTGCAGTTCCTCTTCTAAACGTACAACCTTGCCCGCTCCGGCCATTCGTAAGCGATCACAGGGCACCGCATCTTGCGGCGATCAGGCCGGCTCACGTACTGATGTACGCTTCGCCGCCCCGATCACCACAACCTGCGGCACCCTGTGACCGCTTACCATTTCGCCCC
>PWOG01000061.1 GCA_003557565.1 Desulfobulbaceae bacterium | reverse complement strand
TAACCGGCAACTAGTCACGGAAATATCAGCGCCCACAGGGCCCCGCACTCTGCAGGCGTTGATTATGTTCTCACGTGATCATCATATAGGTGGAGGTTGTGCGAGAACAGGAATTGCAGGTAACCAACCACGCCGACGATACTCAGGATAGGAGTATACCGCTTCTTCTTTTACAGCAATGAACGCGGGGAACCGCCGCATGTTCATGTGCAGCGCGAAACATTCCTTGCGAAGTTCTGGTTGAGCCCTGTCACGTTGGCGAGTTCACGACATTTTGCATCACATGAGCTGAGAATTATCATGAAGCATATCGAAGATAACCGGCAAGTCCTGGTGGAGGCTTGGAATGAGCACATTGGCAGTTGAAACACATGCTTTGGCGGAAAATGTCGAGTTTACTGATGACGACATGATTGTATCCTTGGTGGATGGCAGAAAAGTAGTTGTCCCATTGGTATGGTTTCCACGACTGGTAAACGCCGATCGAAATCAGCTGGAGAAATATGAGCTTCTTGGCGATGGTGAAGGCATTCATTGGCCGGAAATCGACGAAGACCTTAATGTGTCAAGTCTTCTTCGTGGCAGCCATTGACGATCATCGCATAACAGGTCCATCCAGCCGACGCCAAAAGGCGGCGCGGCTGATGGGTCGCGTTGGAGCGCACCAGTGACAGGCGGTAAGCGGCTGCGACCGCATATCCCTTTTAGGGTTTGTCCCGTAAGCGGTCACGGGGTGTCGCAGGTTGCGGCAAGCGGGCCGGCGATGCGTACATCAGTACGTGAGCCGGCTCGATCGCAGCAAGATGCGGTGCCCCGTGGCCGCTTACCTTTTTTTTGTGTCCTGCTGGCGGCTTGCTGGCTGGGTCTGTCGTCGTGGCCGGCGGGGGTTCTGGCGGATGAACAAAATCCGGCGATGCCGCGCTGGGAGCTCAGTGCCGATAGCATAACCCATCAGCCTCAGCCGCGCCGGGTCGTCGCCCAAGGGGATGTGGTGATTTCCCGGCCGGAGGATCATGAAAATCCTTTGGAGATCCGGGCCGACCGCCTGGTTTACGACCCGGAAAGCGGCGTGGTCGAGGCCCATGGCCGGGTCCGGATCACTTCCCCCGAACAGGAGCTGACTGCCGGTTCCGTGACCCTGGATCTGGAAAGTCAGACCGGCACCCTGGAGCAGGCGACTGTCCATCTGGTGGAAAGCGGGCTCTACCTCAAGGGTGGGCATATCGAAAAGACCGGCGAGGAGACCTACTACCTCGAAGACGTCTGGCTTTCGGCCTGCCGCCCCGAAGAAGACTGTCGTGAGGCCTGGTCCATCAAGAGCAAGCGGGTTCATCTCACCGTGGACGGCCTGGCCCATATTTTTCATCCCCGGTTTCAGGTCAAGGAGGTCCCTGCGATCTATTCCCCCTACGTGGTGCTGCCGGCCAACACCCGGCGCCAGAGCGGTTTTCTGTTTCCCGAAGTTGCCGAGTCCAGCCGGCATGGTTTCGAGGTGGGTCTGCCATATTTCTTCAATCTTTCTCCCAGCGCCGATGCCACCCTTTATTCCCGGTTCATGGACCGGAGGGGCCTGCTGGCCGGCGCCGAGTTCCGTTACGCCGCCGCCGCCGAGTCCCGGGGAATGTTCCAGGCCACGTTTCTGCGGGACAGCCATACGGACAGCCCCGACGACGATTATCGGAACGACGGCTGGCTGCGGGACACCAGGGACCGCTACTGGGTGCGGGGCAAGGTCGACCATGATTTCGGCGATGATCTGCTGCTGCGGCTGGATCTCGATCTGGTGAGCGACCAGGATTTCATCATGGAGTTCGACGACGGGATTATGGGCTACAACCGCTCCAACCGCGATTTCGAGCGGATGTTCGACCGTGAGCTCCTGGAGCCCTCCCTGGCCACCCGCCAGTCCACCCTGCAGCTGCGGCGGATCACCCCCACCACCATGGCGGCGGGTGAGCTGATGGGGCAGCAGGACAGCCGCCACGATCTGCGGCTGGACAACCAGGGCGAGGTCCAGTCCTGGAGTGCCGACCAAACCCCTCTCCAGGCCCTGCCCCGGCTCCACTTTTCCGGCCGGAGCCCGGTTCGGCAGCAGCCCTTCAGCCTGGCCTGGAGCAGCGAATATGTCCATTACTGGCGCCGCGAGGGGGTCGGTGCCCAGCGGCTCGATCTTCATCCCCAGCTCATCGCCCCTCTGCCCCGCAGCGGCGGCTGGACCGAGGGCCGGGCCACCGTCGGGGTGCGCCAGACCATGTACCAGGTGAGCGCCCACGGCGATCACCAGTGGGAGCATGACCGCTACCAGGATCGCACCGCCTTTGACTTCGAGGCCAACCTGGCCACCACCCTGGTCCGGGATTTCGATCTCCCCACGGGCCGGCGTTACCGGCAAGCCGCCGTCGATGAGGCGGTGGATTCTCCCGGCCTGGAACACATGTTCAGGCCCAACCTGATTTACACCTACAACAGCCGCAGCAGTCAGAGCAGGCTGCCGGACCTGGACAGCGTTGACTACCTGGAGCGGAAAAACTGGCTGACCTACGAGCTCAACAATTATTTTGAACTGTTCGGATACCGCTCCGCCGCCGGGCAGGGCGATGAACACGGCGGCGCCGGGGATTACTGGTCGCGCTCCCTGGCCTTTTTCAAGGTGATGCAGACCTATGACATCGACGAGACCCGGCGCGACGACCTGGCGGCGGACGAGCGACGCCGTGAGTTGTCCGACCTGCGTTTTGATCTGCGTTTCACCCCCGTGCGCGCTCTCAACCTGCGCTACCAGACCAATCTCAGCATGTACGGTGAAGGGGTAAACCGCCATGAACTGCAGGGCGCTTTAAGTTCGGCCGGCGGTTTCCGGCTGGCCATCAACTATCGCAATCTCAAGTACAGCGCCATGCGGGAGCCCTATTTCCATACCACCGCCGGGGACCGGAGCGAGGATATTCAGGCCAGTTTCCAGGCCCCCGCAGGGGAGTCCCTGACCTTTCGGGGGCTGCTCAAGCAGTCTTTGATCGACGATCACATTGCCGAGGCCTCCTTTGGCCTTACTTACCAGCCCCACTGTTGGGCCGTGGATATTGAAGTACGACGCCATGTCGAGGAAAAGAGAGTCATGGTGATCTTCTCCCTGGACACCATCGGTGAGGCTTTGAACCTGCGAAAGAAGGGGATTTGACGCTTATGCTTGGTTTTGATGTCTTTAACGGTGACGCCGACGGAATTTGCGCCCTGCACCAGTTGCGGCTGGACCATCCCCGGCCCGGGAACCGGCTGGTCAGCGGAGTCAAACGGGATATCGCCCTGCTGGAACAGGTGGTGGCGACGGCCGTGCCGGCGGCAGCCGAGGTCACGGTGCTGGATATCTCCCTGGACCGCAACCGGGAGGCCCTGGAGCGCCTGCTGCCGGCCTGCCGGGTTTTTTATGTCGATCATCATCACGCCGGGGAGATTCCCGATCACCCCAATCTCACGGCCCATATCAAGCCCGATCCGGAACTTTGTACCTCCCTGATTGTCGATGAACTGATGGGCGGACGTTACCGCCCCTGGGCGGTGGCCGGGGCCTTTGGCGACAACCTTCACGGCCCGGCCCGGCGGGCCGCTCTTGCCGCCGGCCTGGAGGAAGAGCAGATCGCCGTCTTGCGGGAGCTGGGCGAGCTGCTCAACTACAACGGTTACGGCGCCGCCGTGGCCGATCTGCACTTCGACCCCGTGGAACTGTACCGGGACGTGGCCGCCTACCCTGACCCCCTGGCGTTTTGCCGCCGCTCCCCAGTGCTGGCCACCCTGCGCCGGGGGTTTGCCGACGACCTGGAACAGGGCCGGGCCGTCGAGCCCTGGCGGGAGAGTTCCGCCGGCCGCATCCTGCTGTTGCCGGGGCAGTCCTGGGCTCGCCGGGTAAGCGGGGTGCTGGCCAACGAACTGGCCCGCTCGGCGCCGAATCAGGCCCATGCCCTGCTGGTGGAAAACGCCGACGGCTCCTTCCTGGTCAGTGTCCGGGCCCCCCTGGACCGGCTCCAGGGGGCCGACACCCTGTGCCGGGCCTTTCCCACCGGCGGCGGGCGGGCCGGGGCCGCCGGCATCAACGCCCTGCCCCCGGACCGGCTGGGGGATTTTCGGCAGGCCTTCGAGGCCGCTTTCAGCCCGGAACAGAGGAGTCGGAAACCGAAAAATGGCGCCCCATGAGAACATCCAAGCTCTGCGCCCCGCGCCCCACGTATTAACGGGAGACAGTGATTTGACGGCTCAATCGGCTCAATCGGATCCGGCGGCCCCGGCGGCCCCGGCATTTGTGAAACACGGTTTGATTTCCGTGATGATCCTGGTCATGGCGGTCATCCTGTGTCTTGGTTCAGCCCCGGCCACCGCCGCCGAGGAGTCGCCCCCGGCCGCCGAGCAGGCCGCCGACGGCCAGCCCCTTGACCTGGATTCCCCTCTTTACCGGGAACTGTTTCGGGAGCTGGTCGAGGAGCACGGTTTCAGCCGCCAACAGCTGCGGCAATGGTTCGGGGAGGTCACCATCCAGGGCCGGGTTCTGGAGCTGATGGACTCCCAGTGGGAGGCCCAGCCTTATCACCGCTATGCCGCGCCCCTGCTGTCCTGGTGGAATGTCGGCAACGGCCGGGTGCTGCTGGAGCGCCACGCCGAACTGCTGGACCGGATTGAGGCCGAATTCGGGGTGGAGCGGGAAATCATCGTCGCCATCTGGGGTATTGAAAGCAACTACGGCGGCAACAAGGGGTCCTTTCGGATCTTTCGCACCATGAACACCATTTTTGCCGCCTATCCCCGCCGCAGCGAGTTTTACCGCCGCCAGCTGATCGACTTTCTGCTGATCTGCCGGGAGGCCGGGCTTGATCCCCTGGAGGTGCGGGGTTCCTACGGCGGGGCTTTCGGCCAGGCCCAGTTCATTCCCTCCAGCTACCGGGCTTACGCGGTGGATTTTGACGGCTCCGGCCGCCGTGATATCCTCCACTCGGTGCCCGATGTATTGGCCAGCATCGCCAGCTACCTGGGTCATTTTGGCTGGCAATACGGCCGGCCGTGGTATGCCGAGTTGGGGGATAAACTGCATGACCCGCGGCTGGAGGAGGCTGTCGGCGCCGGCCGCCAGGGGGTTCTGCCCCGGGAGGAAATCGAGGCGGCTCAGCAGGTGGAGCTGGCGGCGGTGGCCGATGACCGGCCCCTGCGTATCGTGGGTCTGGAGCAGAAAGATGGCGAATATCGTTATCTGGCCGCCTATCCCAACTTTCAGGCCATCACCCACTGGAACAACTCCTACCGCTACGCCATGGCGGTGATTGAACTGGCGGAGAAACTTCGTGCGGAATAAACTGTGTTTGACTCGCTTGCTGGTATTGCTGATGATCTTCACCGGAGCCTGCGCTTCGGATCTGGGGCGCCAGACCGATACCCTGTTGCAGCGGGACTACCTGGTGATGGATGATGAACAGCTGCTTGGCTATTACCGCCGGCTGGGCGATCAGCTGGTGCAGGAAACCCGGGCCGGGCGCGAGGGAGGCCTACTGACCCGGCCGGCGGAAACGGACCGGCTGGATCGGTTGCGGCAGCGCTGGAATGAGGTTCGGGCCGAAATGGGCCGCCGGCAACTTTCTCCATAAAAAAGTAAGCGATCACAGGGCACCGCCGAAAGCGGCGATCGGGCAGGCTCACGTACTGATGTACGCATCGCCGTCGGGCTAGCCACAATCTGCGGCACCCGGTGACCAGTTACATAAAAAAACGTCGGACCGGTGGCTTCGGGCAGAACGTGCTTGCCGATGACCCGCCACTCTGTTAAATTGCATCCTTGTGTTTTACAAACTATTTACCGGCTTTCGGCCGGCAAGCGGCATCATTTGGATAACCAGGCAAAAGTGAGTATTTATTCCACAACGTGGCTACGGCGGCGGACCAACGGCGTCAAGTCGTGGCGCTCGGTTCTGCCCGGCCGCGAATTCTGGCGCACCCTGGTGGCCGATGAACGCCGGCTCGAGTTGATTCGCACCCTGTGCGTACTGGCGCTGGTTATTATGCTTTCGCAAGCCTCGGCTCGCCTGGTTTGGGCATTTTTTGTTCCCGCCCCGGCTCCGGCTCCGGAAATCAGTGCTTCTGCTCCCGCCGGCCCGGCGGACCGTCGCCCCGACCGCGCACGGGTGGAGGATTCCCGGGGCGAGAAACTGGCCTCCCTTCATCTCTTCGGCAGACCCGCCCCCCCCCAGGCCGAATCCGAGATGGAAGCCATGATGGCCATGGTCGACGCCCCGGAAACCACCCTGAGCCTGGTCTTGACGGGTCTGCTGGCTTATTCCACCGGCGACCGCGGGCTGGCGGTGATCGCCGAGCAGGGGGGCGAGCAGGAGGTCTACGGCATCGGCGACACGGTGCCCGGCAACGCCGAAATCGAGGCGATCTACCCGGATCGGGTGATGCTGCGCCGGGCCGGCAACCTGGAAACCCTGTACCTGGAAGACCAGGACGACGAGTTGCGGGCCGCCATCACCGCTGGCGCCGCCGGCCCCACTACTCCCGCCGATTCCGGCGACGACGGGCCCCGGATGGTCAGCCGCTCCTTTGTCGATGAGTCCCTGGCCAACATGCAGGACCTGGCCCGCCAAGTGCAGATACACATCCACGATCCGTCCGGCGGGCGCCACGGTTTCCGCCTGGTGGCGCCCGGGGGTAGCGATTTTCTGGATGATCTCGGCCTGCAGCCCGATGATATTCTATATGAGGTCAATGGCATCGAACTTTCCGATGCCGGGGCGGGCATGGAAGCCTTTAGTGAATTGCGCAATGCCCGCCAGATCAATCTGGTTTATGAACGTGACGGCCAGGAGCGCAGCAGCACCATTGTCATTCGCTGATCCCCGACCACGGTGATCAGCCTTACATTGAGGGGTTTATGATTTTGCCTGGATTTTTTGTAAAAATACGCTCGGCGGGGGCGCGGCTGCTGCTGGTGGTTTTCCTTCTGGGCGGCCTGGTGCTGGCTCCCCGGCCGGGGATGGCCGAAGAAACCATCACCCTTAATTTCAAGGATGCCGAGATCGAATCGGTGATCAACTCGGTGGCCCGGATCACCGGCAAGACCTTTATCATCGACCCGGCGGTGCGGGGCGAGATCACCATCGTTTCCTCTCAACCCATGCGGGCCGACGAAGTTTACGGCGTCTTTCTCTCCATTCTCCAGGTCCATGATTACGCCGCCGTCGAGGCCGGCGATGTGACCAAGATCGTCCCCGCCGCCAAGGCCAACCAGGACCTGGTGATTACCGACGACGAACACCCCGGGGAGCTGGATGAAGACCGGATCATCACCCGCATCTACCGCCTGCGGAATCTCCAGGCCGATCGGCTGGTTCCCATCCTGCGGCCCATGCTGGGCGCCCGCTCCGGCCAGATGGCGGCCCTGGCGGTCAAGGAAGGCAACTCCCTGATCATCACCGAGCGAGCCGGCAACGTGGACCGCATATTGCGGATTGTCCGCCGCCTGGACGAGACCACCGGCGGCGATATGGAGATGGTCACCCTGGAGCACGCCGATGCCCGGGATGTGGTGGATGTGGTCAGGGAAATGGAACTTGGCACCGGCCGGCTTTCTTCCGATCAGTTGCGCCTGGTGGCCGACGGCCGCTCCAACCAAGTGCTGATGCAGGGAGATCCGCATCATCTGCTGCGGGTCAAGGCTACCATCCTCAACCTGGACACCCCCGTAGCCGACAGTGGTGATACCGAGGTGGTGTTCCTCCGGCATGCCAAGGCCGAGAACCTGGTTCCCATTCTCAGTGGCCTGGGCGAATTCGATAACGGCCGGGAGGACCGCCGCACCCAGCAGCGCCGGGATGTGGATATCCAGGCCGATGAAAACACCAACGCCCTGATCATGACCGGTTCGCCGGATGTGCTGCAGAACCTGAAGAGGGTGATCCGTCAGCTTGACATTCGGCGCGCCCAGTTGATGATCGAGGCGGTGATCGCCGAGGTATCCACTTCCCGGGCGATTGATCTGGGGGTCCAGTGGTTTTCCGCCGACACCGACAAGGTGATCGCCGGGACCAACTTTCCCAGCGCCGGGGCCAGCATGAGCGGGCTCGCCCTCGGCGACGAAGGCAGTATTGCCAACCTGGCCGGCACCTCGGGCCTGAGCGTGGGAGCCTTTTCCGGCACCACCGAGTTCCTGGGCCATGAACTGGTCAACTTTGGGGCTCTGGTCAACGCCCTGGCCCGGGACGGAGATACCAACATCCTTTCCACCCCCAGCCTGGTGACCATGGACAACCAGGAGGCGGAGATCATCGTCGGCCAGAACGTTCCTTTCCTCACCGGCAGCTTCACCGAGGGTGCCACCGGCGTGGGCGGCAGTCCTTTTCAGACCGTCGAAC
>PWOG01000247.1 GCA_003557565.1 Desulfobulbaceae bacterium | reverse complement strand
TCTTCCGATCTGGCCATCGACAGCAGCGCCCGGGAATACGGTCTGGGCCGGGCCATGCAGCGGGTGGAACCGGGTGAAGGCGGCGAGGTCCGGGTCTGGCTGGAGGATGCCGTGTTCGACGATCTGCTGCGCTGGCTGGCCAGCCTGGACAGTGATCACGGGATTGAAGCGGCGGAAGTGACGGTGGAGCCCGCCCGGTCCGGCCGGGCCATGATTAATGCCCGCCTGACCCTGGTGCGCAACGTGGAAAACGGTTGAGATGAAGCTTACCTGGAAGACATATCTGGCCTTGGGCCTCGGTTTTTTTCTTTTTTTCCTGGTTTATTACCTGCCGGCCCAGCTGGCCTGGCCGCTGTTGCAGAAAGCCGGGGTGGATCTGGTGGAACTGCACGGCATCAACGGCAGCTGGCACAGCGGTTCCGCCGCCGCCGGCCGGGTGCTGGAAACCCCCGTCCGGGAGGTTTCCTGGCGCCTCAGGCCCCTGCCCTGGGCCCCGGCCCGGGGGGAGATCGACCTGGTTTTCGGCGGGGAAGGGCGGCTGGCCGCCCGCCTCAGCTCCGGTTACCGGGGGCCCCAGTTCGGCTCGGCGGAGTTGAGCCGGGTCCGGGCCGAGCTGCCGTTGTCGGTTTTTGAAGACCACCTCCGGGGTTTTGGCCTGGCGGTGGACGGGCGTCTGACCGCCGACTTGCCTTTCCTGGAGCTTGAAGACGGAGTGCCAACCCGGGCCGAGGGCGAGATCAGACTGTTGAGTTTCCAGGCCCTGGAGCCGGTGCCCCTGGTGTTGGGCGACTTTTCCGGGACCATCGTCGAGTCCGACGGGCAGGGTATCGAGATCAACCTCCGGGACGAGGGGGGGCGGCTGGCCGTCGAGGGCCTGGTCCATCTTGATGCCGAGGGGTACCAACTCAATGCCGGCCTTACCCCCCGCGATCCCGAAGACGAGGAACTGAGCCGGATCCTCGCCTTCCTGGGTTCGCCGGGGCGGGACGGGACCATTCCGGTAAGGTTTTCCGGAAGCTGGTAATCAACGTAACCCAAGCAGCCGCACCGCACCTTCGGGCGATCAGCCCGGCTTCTAGTACCCTGTGTACGCGGCGCCGGTCTGCAAGACCTCATCTGCGGCACGGCTGTTCGGTTACGGCCCGTTAGATCTACAGGTTGCTGGCCTTGGTGAACGGTTACTAATCAACAATACATAACGAGGTAGCAAGACATGCGGTTGATAAATGAAAGCAAACGACGACAGTCCGGTTTCACCCTGATTGAAATCATGGTGGTGGTGGTCATCCTGGGTATCCTGGCGGCGGTGGTGGTGCCGCGGATCATGGATCGTCCCGACCAGGCCAGGATCACCAAGGCCTCCCAGGACATCCGGGCCCTGGAAAACGCCCTGCGCCTTTACCGGCTGGACAATTATTTCTATCCTTCCACCGATCAGGGCCTGGAGGCTCTGGTGGAGCGGCCCACCACCCAGCCCGAACCCCGGAACTGGAAGGAGGGCGGCTACATCGACCGTCTGCCCCGGGATCCCTGGGGCCACGAGTACCAGTACCTCAACCCCGGGGTCCATGGGGAGATCGACGTCTTTTCCTACGGCGCCAACGGGCAGCCCGGTGGCGAGGGGATGAACGCCGAGATCGGCAACTGGAACATCGATTAACCTTGTAAACGTCCAGCAGCACCGCATCTTGCGGCGATTGAGCCGGCTTGCGTACTGATGTACGCGGCACCGGTTCAATCGCCACAATCTGCGGCACTGCTGAACGTTTACAGTCCGCTACAACCCGTTAGGTTTCAGGTAAGTGATCACGGGGGTGAAATGGTAAGCGGTCACAGGGTGCCGCAGGTTGTGGTGATCGTGGCGGCGAAGCGTACATCAGTACGTGAGCCGGCCTGATCGCCGCAAGATGCGGTGCCCTGTGACCGCTTACGGTTTCAGCAGGTATCGCCTTGGTTAATGAACCAGGTTTGTTGATGGATTTGGCAACTTCCAAGGAGCGTCGCTGGTTATCCGGTTTGCCGGTTTCGCGGGTTCGTCCCCGGACGCCTCGGAGGCGGGCCGCCGGCCCGCCGAGAATGAGCGAAAACGGCAAACCGGATAACCCTAACGGGCATCTTTAACGGGCATCTCATGGATACGCAAGGTAAGAAACGGCGCAGGACGACGCAAACAGGGTTCACCTTGCTCGAGATCATCGTCGTCCTGCTGATTATCGGCCTGCTGGTGGGGGCCGTCAGCCTGTCCCTGGGCACCCGGGAACGGCCCCTGGAGGCCGAAGCCGAGCGGCTGGCGGCCCTGCTGCGGCTGGCCGGTCAGGAGACCCTGCTCACCTCCACCCCCACCGCCGTGGGCTTTCATGCCGAAGGGTACCGTTTCTATCAGTATCAGGACGAGGACTGGCACCTGCTCACCGACGGGCCCCTGCGGCCCCGCCAACTGGATCACGACTTCAAGCTGGAGCTGCGGTTTCTGGAAGACGACGACACCTTGGTGAACCTGCCTTATCTGGCCTACGAGGACGATCAGCGTCTGCTGCCCCGGGTCTACTTTTTTCCCGGTGGCGAGATCACCCCTTTTGAGCTGACCATGGGGGTGGAAACGGTGGAGCGCCGGTTGACTCTGCGGGGTTCCATCCAGGGTGAAATATTACTTGATCACCGCCAGGATCGGCTGTAATAATATCGATTATCATGATGGTTGTTCACGGGTTTTAACCGCCAGCAAGCGGTCGCGGGGTGCCGCAGGGTTGCTTATATTGCCATCTTTTTTGTTGACAGTAGGCTCTTTGCTTACTAAATAGTGCGACCTTGTGGCTGTAAATATTTTGTTAATGGTGGTGCCGGTTGCCGACCAGGATACATGGCGGTCCTTGGCGAAGCCATCGGTATTCATCCAAAAAATGTGAGAGAGGAGCTTACATCATGATCAACCTGCGTTCTTTCGCCACGGCCCTGCTGGTGGCCGGCACCCTGGTGACCGGCGGCTTGGTTTTGACCACTACTTCCGGCACCGCCGGCAATCCTTCCCTGGCCCCGCTGCCCGATGACGAGGCGGTTTCTTCCCACGCCCCGTATCTTGCCGGTCAGTGCGGCATGTGTCACGATTCCGGCGTGCCCGCCGATGGCAGCCCGGGCGCGGTCACCCAGGAAGTCGCCGAGTTGTGCGCCACCTGCCATTACGATATCGACCAGGAACTCCACCAGCGCTCGGTGGCGCATGCCCCTGCCATAATGGACTGCACCGCCTGCCACAACCCCCACAACTCGCCCGGGGCCAGTCTGCTGGTGGAGAAGGAGCCCAAAAACCTCTGCCTGGGCTGCCATGGCGAGATCCAGCAGGCCATCGCCGAGGCGGCCGTTCAGCACGACGCGGTTATCGATGATGCGGCCTGCCTCAACTGCCATAACCCTCACGCCTCCGATATCCAGCATCTGCTGACCCAGCTGCCTTTCGACCTTTGTGTCTCCTGCCACAGCAGTGACCAACCCGTGGAGGACGGCGTGGTGCGCACCAACTTCAGCCAACTGCTGGAAGAAAACCCATATCATCATGGACCGGTGGAAGGCAAGGACTGCAGTGCCTGCCATCTTACTCACGGCAGCCAGCACCACAGCTTGCTGGTGGACGAGTATCCGGAACGTTTCTACGCCCCCTACGAACCGGAGAACTACGCCCTCTGCTATCGCTGCCACAACGAAGAAAACATGGCCGACCCGGAAACCACCACCACCACCCGCTTCCGCGACGGTTCCCGCAACCTGCACTATCTGCATGTCAACAAGCCCGATCGGGGCCGGACCTGTCGTGCCTGCCACGAAGTCCACGCTTCCGAAAACCCCCACCAGATCAGAGAAGCTGTCCCCTTCGGTCCCCGCGGCTGGATGTTGCCGGTAAACTTCACCAAGACCGACACCGGCGGTTCCTGCGCCCGGACCTGTCACCAGACGGAGACCTACGATTACACCAAGGAATAGCTGGACTGCTACCATGAAAAAAGTAAGCGATTATACAGGCGAAAAGGTAATCGCCCGATTACTGAAAAGACGCTGGCTTGGCAGCCTGATGATTGGCCTGATGCTGGCCGTTCCCGATCTGGTCTGGTCCGAATCCGGGGCGGCATTTTACAACCTGGAGGCGGGAGAGGACGTGATTGAAAATGTCACCCTGGCTACCATCGAAGGCGGGGAGGCCGACCTGCTGGACCCGGAGATGGGCGCCAACGTCTTTATCTTCTTCCGCCCCGGCCCTGAACCTTCCCGCCGGGGGCTGGGCAACATGGCCGAATGTGCCAATGATCTGGCCGAGTATCCGGTGCGCTGGGTGGCCCTGGTCTCGGATCGCTACCCCGCTGAGGAAGTTAGCAAGGTGGTGAAAGAGGCCGACTTCCGGGGCCCGGTTCTGGTGGATCAGGGCAACACCTTGTATGGCCGCTTCGGCGTCCGCCTGCACCCGGTGGTCGGGGTAACCGACAGCGAGGGGCTGCTCACCGCCTATCAGCCCTACACTCGGATCAACTTCTGCGCCCGGGTCAAGGCCAAGGTGCTGCACACCCTGGGCGAGATCAGCGCCGAGGAGATGGAGCAGCGCCTGCGGCCCGGCTCCTTCGACCCCCGGGCCGATGCCGCCCGGGCCAAGCGTAACCTGATCATGGGTCAGCGCTTCCTGGAGATCGGCGAATACCAGGAGGCCCTGAACACTGTCCGGCGCAGCCTGGAGCTGGATCCGGACCTGGCCGGCGCCCACGGGCTGGGCGCCCTGGCTCTGGCCCACCAGGGCGAATGCGATAAGGCAACGGATTTTATCGACCGGGCCCTGGCCCTGGAACCCGGCCAGGAAGATGCCCTTAAGGCCAGGGAGCTGTGCGCCGGGCAGGATAATCAATAGCCCGCCGTACCCTGTTTGGTTTCTAGGGAGCTGCGCTGCCGGGATGATAAAGAGGGAAATCGGGAGCTGACTGTCCTGGCTTAAAACCAGAAGGAGAAGTGTGTTATGAGCAAGAGCAAGTTTTTATCGCTGACGATTTTCCTGCTGGCCCTGGTGGTGAGTGGCGCCCTGGTGGCGGTGGCCGGCAAGATGGGTGAAGAGGCCGCCGGCCAGGCGGATCGGGGTCCCGTCTTTGTAGCCGATCTGCAACCGGACACCATGGGCATGGAACCCGTGGAAACCGAGGCCGGCGGCTGCCTGACCATGGAGCTCGACGCCGACGGCCGGAGCATGTCCTATACCCTGGAGGTGGAGGCCCTGGAAGACGCCTTTATGTCTCACCTGCAGTACGGCGGCGCCGATGATCGTTACGGCCCCATCGTGCTCTGGTTGTTTCCCACCGAAGGCAAGCGCCAGGAAGTGGTGGAGGGGCGTTTCGACGGTGTCCTGGCCGAAGGGGTGATCCGGGCCGAAGACCTCAACGGTCCTCTGGCCGGCAAGGAAATAGGCGACCTGGTGCAAGCCATCGAGGAAGGCAAAATCTTTGCCGACGTCCATACCCGCCGCCATGTCCCGGGGGAACTGCGGGGCCATCTCCGGCCCAAACCCTAACCAGTTAACAAGCGATAAATCCACATGGCTTCATCCGATAAATCAGTTGCTTTTGATACGATTACCGCTTTGGCCCTGGCGGCCCTTGCCCTGTTCATCGCCGCGCCGGCCGCGGCCCAGCCCTTGCCCCTGACCGGAACCGTGGAAGACGACGATCTTCCTCCCATCTTCATTGAAGAGGCCACCCCCGGGGTGGCGATCAGCGGCCGGACCTCCAGCGAGATCCAGTACCGCGACGAATCCCGCCGGCCGGATTCGGTGCCGGTGTTCCAGTACATGCTGCTCAACCTGCGTCATTTCGATGAGAACGTGGAGGAAAAATACTCGTTCCACGCCTACGGCCGGCTGGGTACCGACCTGAAAAACGAGGATGACTGGGCCGACAGCCGCCTGTATTACGCCTACTACCAGCAGGAGGGGCTGCTGGACATGATCGACTTACGCCTGGGGCGCCAGTTCATCTCGGTCACCGCCGGCGCCTCGCTGCTCGATGGTCTGACCCTGGATTTTCGCCCGGGCGGGCCAGCCTCGCCCCTTACCTTCAGCGTCTTCGGCGGTGGTGATGTGGCCTACTATACCAGCTACAGCGCCAAGGACACCCTGATGGGCGGCGAGATCCGGGGCCGCTTCTGGGAGGACAACCTGGTGGCCGGCATATCCTACGCCCAGCGGCGGGAAGACTCCGATAAGGCCACGGAGCTGATCGGCGCCGATTTCGACTACGGGTTCCGCCAGCTGCTCAACCTCTACGGCGAGATCCAGTACGATTACCTGGGCGACCGGGTCAGCTACGGCCTGATCGGCTCCAACTACCACCGCAGCGACCGCTGGGGCCTGCGCACCGAATATCTCTACTCCCTGCCGGTGTTTTCCGCCACTTCCATCTATTCGGTCTTTGCCGTCAGCGAGTACCAGGAGGCCATGGCCGAACTCAACTATTATCACGGCGACGGTCTGCGCAGCTTTATTCGCTACAGCCGGGAGATCTACGAAGACTACCGGGACGCCGATGTCCTTGAAGCCGGCCTGCAGCAAACCCGCGTTCAACGTTTCTCCGGCCACTTAAGCGGCGTCTGGCGCCATGCCGGCAGCGGCGGCCAGGACATGCACGGAGTCCGGGCCCGGGCCGCCTGGCTGTTCACCCCCCATGTCCAGGCCGGGGTAGGGGCCGAGATCGACGTTCTGGAGCGGCGCCTGGACGAATTTGAAGACGATACCCTGAGCCAGCGCTACTGGACCGATATCACCGCCCGCCTGGCCCGGGACCTGGATCTCCAGGCGCGCCTGGAACGGGCCCAGAGCAGCGGCTACTGGGGATATCACAATCGCGCCACCTTGCGCCTCAATTACACCTTCTGATATGATCAAAGCAAGGGCGGTCATGATAACCAACCCGCCGGAGAAAAGAGCCATGCAGTTTGTGAAGATAATGTTTGC
Source organism: Desulfobulbaceae bacterium (assembly GCA_003557565.1). Classification (GTDB taxonomy): domain Bacteria; phylum Desulfobacterota; class Desulfobulbia; order Desulfobulbales; family Desulfurivibrionaceae; genus Desulfurivibrio. The sequence goes on along the minus strand of PWOG01000247.1, from coordinate 1,688 downwards.
CTGTATGCTGCCGGTCGCCGCCGGCATCATGCTTTCCGTGGCCGTCATGGGGCCGGCGCCCGCCGCCGCCCAGCAGGAATACCAGTTCACCTTCGACCATGAACAGCACCGCTACCTGGTGTTTCCCGGCTCACCCTGTATTACCTGCCACCTGCCGGAATCGCCCACCATCACCCCCGAGCGGCAGGCCTGCCTGCAATGCCATGAGCAGGAGTTCACCGAGCAGGTAAACTTTCCCGGCATGGTCAACACCCACGGGCCGCTGTGGGGCTTCAATCATGGTCCTTTTGCCAAAAACCGGCAGCTTGACTGCGCCGGGTGTCATCAGCAGAACTACTGCCTGGACTGCCATGTCCAGGGCCCGGCCCAGGAGATGGGCAAGTTCGGCGGCTCTTTGCTCAACGTCCACCGCAGCGATTTCCGGGTCAGCCACCCCATCGCCGCCCGCACCAACCCCCGGCTCTGCGCCAGCTGCCATGAACCCGCCTCCTGCAACGAATGCCACACCGATTTCCGCGCCCGGGGCGATATCCGCGCCGGCAGCCCGTCGCACCGACGCACCTTTGATCTTGGCATGGACGGCGATATCGCCGCCATCCACGAGGATTTCCGCGGCGATGGTTCCCTTGAGCGCTGCGACGACTGCCACCGCTCCGGCTCCGTGGCTCCCAGCATGCACGCCTGGGGCCGGGATCATGCCCGGGAGGCCCGGCGCAATCTCCAGACCTGCCAGGCCTGCCACCCCAGCGGCGACACCTGTATTCAGTGCCACAGCGCCAAGTCCGGCCCCGGCGGCATCAACCCCCACGGCTCCGACTGGTCCTCCACCCGGGCCAGCCGGCTGGAGTCCGCCTCCGGCGGCGCCACTTGTATCAGGTGCCACTGAACAAAGTGAGGCCACGCTGTTGCCCCAAGTTGAAAAATTTTAGGAAACGACTGGATTAAGATGAATTCGACAAGCTCTACTACTTGTACCAACCGGCCGCCGCAGCATTGCCGGGCCCTGGCCCCGCTGCTGGTCCTGTTCATTGTGCTGCTGCTCGCCGCCTGCACCAGCGACACCGACCCGGAAGCCGCCACCATCACCGAACCGGTTTACGGCGTCGATGAAGACGGTATTCATTCCCTCGGCAGCGATCGTTGCCTGTCGTGCCATGAAGAACCGGGCAAGGTGGAGGATACCGAACCCGCCGCCACTTACCTGGCCTCCCGCCACGCCATTCCCGGCAGCGTCGGGGCCGATGCCGATCCGGCCTGCCTGGCCTGCCACGATCCCATCGGCGACGGCATCAACCTGGGCCCCTGGTTTACCGACCACCAGCAACCCCCGGCCGGCATGACCGCCGTGGGCTGCGAGAACTGCCACGGCACCGGCGCCCATCACCTGACCATGATCCCCGCACACCCCAACCCGGTGCCTGACTACCATGCCTGCGGCCAGTGCCATAAGGCCCTGCCCGATGATCATGATGAATTTATTGGGAGCTATGGAGACGAAATTTATGAAACCTACCTGGACAGTGCTCATGCCGGGTGGTCCTACGGTGAAGGTCCTTGTTTACGTTGCCACAGCGATGAAGGATACAGGGTTTATTATGAAGAAACCGAGGGCCTGGACGCGAAGGAGTTGACCGATTATTTCTCAGATGAGCCTGCCATCGAAGATCCATCACATATTCAGTGCCGGA
>PWOG01000268.1 GCA_003557565.1 Desulfobulbaceae bacterium | reverse complement strand
TGGCTCTCCGAGGCCACCGCCACCGTAGCGCCAACCACCGTCAACTGGGCGATCATTCCCCTGGTCATCCGTTGGGCAGTGTGACGGGCGTTGACATGACCCACCTCATGCCCCAGCAGGGCCGCCAGTTCCGCTTCGTCTTCCATCTCCAGCATGATCCCCCGGGTAACCCCGATGGAGCCGCCGGGAAAAGCGTAGGCGTTGACGTAATTGGCATTGACCACCTGGAAGGAGTAAGGCATTCCCGGCCGGTGGGAGCGCACGGCCAAGTCCTGGCCCAACGATTCAACATAGTTATTCATGCCGGAATCCTGGGAGACTCCGAAATCGGCGGAAAACTGGTGGGGAGCGTGTTCCCGGTCCATGGCCACTTCCTGACCTTCGGAAAGCAGCATCAACTGCCGGCGGCCGGTTACCGGGCTAACGGCGCAACCTCCCAGGGTGGCGCCCAGGGCGGATGCCGACATCAGGGCCAAAAAATCACGACGGTTAAGATCGTGGCGGCGACCACGACGATGAGATGAACTTTTCATGGCAAGCTCCTCCGGGGTTCAGTGATACCCCACTATACCATGGCCTGCGTCCAGCCAGTCAAGTAGCAATGCAAGTGATCACAGGGACAACAAAATGGTAAGCGGTCACTGGGTGCCGCAGGTTGTGGCGAACGGGACGGCGAAGCGTACCTCAGTACGTGAACCGGCCCGATCGCCGCTTTCGGCGGTGCCCTGTAATCGCTTACGTTGCAATAACTGCCCGGGCTTACCGGAACAGCACCCGGCAGAAACGTCGCTTGCCCACCTTGAACAAAACCTCACCGGCGGCCGGTATTGTGGTATCGACATCGGCGACCTTCTCGCCGTTGACACTGACCGCCTGCTGCTTGATCATCCGCCGGGCCTCGCCGGTGCCCTTAACCAGCCCGGCCTCGGCCAGCAGACGGGGCAGCCAGAGCTCCTCGCCGCCCGCCGGCAGGGAAATCTCCGGCATATCTTCGGGCAGTTCATGCTGTTTAAAAACCCTGTCGAAACCGGCCGCCGCCCGTTCGGCGGCCTCCCGGCCATGGAAGCGGGCGGTCAGTTCCCGGGCCAGCTGCTGCTTGACCTCCCTGGGGTGCGCCCGGCCCGATTACATGGCCGCCTTGAGTTCGGCAATCTCCTCCGGTGTCAGGTCGCTGAGCAGGTCGTAATAGCGAAACATCAACTCATCGGGCATGGACATGGTCTTGCCGAAGATATCATCGGGGCTTTCGCAGATCCCAATATAATTATTCAACGATTTGCTCATCTTGTTGACCCCGTCCAGACCTTCCATCAGCGGCATGGTTATCACCACCTGGGGCTCCTGGTCCCAGACTCGCTGGAGATCGCGACCGGTGAGCAGGTTGAAGAGCTGGTCGGTACCGCCAAGTTCAATATCCGCCTTGAGCGCCACGGAATCATACCCCTGGATCAGGGGATAGAGAAACTCGTGCACCCCGATGGCCTTTTCATTGGCGAAGCGCTGCTTGAAATCCTCCCGTTCCAGCATCCGGGCCACGGTAAGCTGGGCGGCGAGCTTAATGAAATCCTGGGAGGAAAGCTCGTTGAGCCAGGTGGAGTTGAAGACCACCCGGGTTTTTTCCGGATCGAGGATTTTGAAAACCTGCTCCTTGTAGGTTTCGGCGTTGCGGGCCACTTCCTCGGCGGACAAGGGCTTTCTGATTTCCGACTTGCCGGTGGGGTCACCGATCATGCCGGTGAAATCGCCGATGAGAAAAATGATTTCATGCCCCAGGTCCTGGAAGTGTTTCATCTTCTGGATAAGCACGGTGTGGCCCAGGTGCAGATCCGGAGCGGTGGGGTCAAACCGGCCTTGATTCGGAGAGGGACCCCGGTTTTCAGGCTGCGGCGCAACTTCCGGGCAAGATCCTCGGGGGAGACTACCTGGGCAGCCCCCTTGGTCAAATAGGCAACTTGTTCGTCGATCTTCACTTGGCGTACTCTACGTTTCTACTTTCACGAATCACGGTAACCCGGATCTGACCGGGATAAGTCAGCTCTTCCTCGATCTTTTTAACGATATCCTTGGTCACCATCCCCGCCTCGGAGTCGCTGAGCTTGGCCGAGTCCACGATCACCCGGATCTCCCGGCCGGCCTGGATGGCGTAAGATTTATCCACCCCCTTGAAGCCGTTGGCAATTTTTTCCAGATCTTCCAGGCGCTTGACGTATGACTCCAGCATCTCTTTACGGGCCCCGGGCCGGGCTCCGGAGAGAGCGTCGGCGGAATGAACCAGGATATCGAGAATCCCTTCCGGGGCGACATCCTCATGGTGGGCGGCGATGGCATGCACCACCTCGGGGGATTCACCGTATTTCTTGGCCAGGTCGGCCCCGATGCTGGCATGGGAGCCCTCCACCTCATGATCCACAGCCTTGCCGATATCGTGGAGCAACCCGGCCCGTTTGGCCCTTTTTACATTGATCCCCAATTCGGCGGCCATGACCCCGCAGAGAAACGCCACCTCCAGGGAATGCTGCAAACAGTTCTGGCTGTAGCTGGTCCGGTATTTGAGCCGGCCCAGAAGTTTAATCAACTCGGGATTGACCCCGTGGGCCCCGACATCGAAGGTGGCCTGTTCGCCGGCCTCCTGCATGCCCACTTCCAGTTCCTCGGTGACCTTGTTGACCACTTCCTCGATCCGGGCCGGATGAATGCGGCCATCGGCGATCAGTCGCTCCAGGGCCTGACGGGCCACCTCCCGGCGCACCGGATTGAAGCCGGAGAGGATTACGGCCTCCGGGGTATCGTCGATGATCACATCAATGCCGGTGGCCGCCTCGATGGCTCGAATATTGCGGCCCTCCCGGCCGATGATCCGGCCTTTCATCTCATCACCGGGCAGGGGCACCACGGAAACCGTCTTTTCCGCCACGTAGTCCCCGGCGTAACGGGAAATGGCCAGGGCCAGAATATTCTTGGCCTTGCGGTCAGCCTTCATCTTCATCTCGTTTTCGATCCTGACCACCGCCTTGGCCGCTTCCATCCGGGCCTCGCTTTCGATACTCTCAATCAGCTTCTGTTTGGCCTCGTCCCGGGATATTCCGGCGATTTTCTCCAACTGGGCACGCTGCTGCTCCACAAGCTGGTCGATCTCCCGGTTGCGTCCACCCAGCTTTTCTTCTTCCTTGGCCAGGTTCTGTTCTTTTTTGTACAGATCCATTTCACGCTGATCCAACATCTCGATCTTGCGCTCCATTTGATCCAGTTTCTGAATCAGCCGCTTTTCTTCCTCGGCAACCTCTTTTTTGCGTTCATAAATTTCTTTTTCAGCATCCTGCTTAAGCTGCAGAGACTCATCCCGGCTCTGCAACACGGCTTCCTTTTTGATTCGCTCAGCCTCGGCCAAAGCGTTTTCCACCAGTTTACGTCCCTGGGCCTCGGCCTCCTCTCTTCGGCTGTCAATTATGAATTTACGCAGGTAAAACCCGGCGGCCAGCCCAACCCCCAGGGCCACCAACCCGACCATCACGGTCACAATTACAATGTAGGACACGGGAATCCTCCCTTGGCTAATTTTGCTTGGTTATCCCCTCAAAAAAACCTGCTGACCGACGCCCACCATCCCCTTGCTGCTTGGCAACAGACATCGACGGAGCAGAATATTTTCCTGGTGAGCTAATCGGGCCCCCATAACCGCGTGATTTGAAAAACACACAAAAAACGGCGACACCGACGAAACACGCCTGGTAAGTACCTGTTAGCACGTTACCGACCGGTGCGCTTGGCGGTTTTTTACAGGGCTGTCATAATAAAAAAGAGAGGAAAGAAGGGAAGAAAAAAAGACAGGGGGAACATCCGGCAGTGTTATAAAAACCGATCAGCAGCTACGGCAACAAGAAGTCAGAATTATCTTTTGACTTGCAGTCGCCACCCGAACCACCCCTACATTTACATCTTGCCGTTGAAGGTCTGTTGCAGGCAGGTTTCTCGACCATGGAACCGAAATACTAACCGGCAATCAAACACCCACACATCGAAAAAAACCGCAGACCCGGCCATCATGTTGAAGTAAAGACGGAAAAACTCGCCGCAAAAATCCCCCACGGTGATTAATAACGCCGGTTTCCCGGGCATCCGGGAAACCAAGCGACCGTGCCTTTAAATATTGCCGGGCGCAGCGACCGTTTACCAACCGGGCGCAACGCTGAATAAAACTTCTTCCTCTCTGCAAAAAACTCGACTTATATATAAAGCCCGTATACCGGGCAGTGCTTGCGAAAAATCCCCCGCCATTGCCGTGTTCGTGCGGAGACATCGAACCTAACGGAGTTAGGTGGGCGATACCTGCGTCTCGTTTAAGGAATTCGGCACGCCGACTTCCTTGCCGGAAACAGCTTAGGTCACCCTCAATGTCAATGTTGGCTCGAATTTAATCCGTCCGAACACAAACAAGGCAGGGGAAAAATTATCTTTAAATTAACGCTGCCCCTCAGCTTTCAGGGTAAGCTGAGGTTTCTTCAATTCTTTCCGACAAACGATCCATGGAACTTTCCACCTGTTGCCGGTATTCGGTATATTCTCTTTTCAGACGAACATACTGGCCGGCAATATTCAGGCTGGTGAGGATGGCGGCCTTGTTGGCCGGCAGCCCCCGGGAAATGCCCGGATTGGCTTCCTCCAGCTGGGTTTTGACCAAGTGGAGAATCTCCTGCACATCCTCTTCGGGGGCATCGGTGTATAACGGAAACTCCTGGCCCAGCACTTCAAATTTAACCAAGCGTTCCAAACCCGACTCCTCAAATCAACGGTTACCAAAAACCACAGCGCTTAGCAATAGCAAAGGTTAAGCAGCTCCATTACCGGCGGCTTTTTGTTCCCACTGCTCGATGGATTCGATGATCCCACTGACCCGCTGGCGAACCTGGTCCTTTTCCTCCCGCAACCTTGCCACCTCCTGCTCCAGGTCGGCCTTTTCTTCGCTGGTCTGGCGCAGCCGGTCGGCGAGCTTTTGTTTTTCAGCCGCTATATTGTCCAACTTGCCCAGCAGGCTGCTGACTATATTTTCCAGCCGATTAAGATTTTCCTCGTGGCTCATGGCAAATCACACTCCGGCGATCAAGCCCCCCAAATGCAGTTAATGCGCAAATTCAGTAGGCTGAAATTCATTATTGAGAAGCTACCACAAACTTGAATCTACCCGGGCCACCCCTACCGGTCAAGGGTTTTCGCGTAAGCGATCACAGGGGACCTCCGCAAGCGGCGATCGAGCCGGCTCACGTACCGATGTAGGCATCGCCATCGAGGCTCACGGCAACCTGCGGCACCCTGTGACCGCTTACCTCTTTTTGGCCCCGTGATCACATAGGTTTTCGAGCAAGCGGCATCAGGCTTGCGTCGGCCAGCGACAATTGGGCTGCCCAGTACCGCTGCCCTGTTTGGTCATGACCACCTGCCACAACTGGATGTTTCTGGCCCTAAAAGCACCGGCACAGGAAAGCAGATAGTATTCCCACATCCTTTTGAAGCGCTCATCGTACCGGGAAGCCAGCTGCGGCCAGGCCTGCTGGAAATTGTCATGCCAGGCCATCAGGGTATGATCGTAGTGGGGACCGAGATTGTGAACATCCTCGATGACAAAGCGATTCTCCGCCGCCCGCCCGATCTGGGCCAGACTGGGCAGCATGCTGTTGGGAAATATATATCTGGTGATCCAGGGATCACAGCTGATCCGTGAGATATTGTTGCCGATGGAATGGAGTAAAAAGATGCCATCATCACTGAGGCAGCGCTCCACCACCTCCATGAAGGTCCGGTAATTTTTACGGCCGACATGCTCGAACATTCCCACGGACACCACCTTGTTATAGGTGCCTTCGATCTCGCGATAATCGCGGTCATGGAAATCCACCGGCAGATCCTGACAAATTTGACGAGCATGCTTGAGCTGCTCCTGGGAAATGTTAACGCCGGTTACCCGGCAGCCGTAATTTTCGCTGAAGTAACGGGCCAGTCCTCCCCAGCCGCAGCCGATGTCCAGCAGATGATCACCTGGATTCAACTCCAGCTTGCCGGCAATCAGATCCAGCTTGCGAACCTGAGCCTGGGACAGGTCATCATCCGAGGAATTGAAATAAGCGCAACTGTATTGAAGGTTGGGATCAAGAAAAGAGAAAAAGAGATCATTGCCCAGATCGTAATGATGATCGGCAATCATGCGGGCTCGTACAGTAGACTGCAGGTTAAAAAGCAGGGCCGGCGACATTTGAAGCAAACCGGCAATACCGCCTTTTACCTTTCGGGGCAAACCGTTAACCAACAACCGCTCAATCATCTGGTCAAGTCGCTGGCAATCCCACCAGCCGCCCATGTATGATTCCCCAAGCCCCAGATTTTTATCCCGGAGAACCCGACCATACCATCTTTCATCATGAACCTGAATATCCCAGGGGTTGTCACCTCCGACGACAATTCCCGCCTGTTCCAGTAAATCCTGTGCATGTTTGGTTATCATTTACTCGCCTCCCTTCGATGAACAATCCACAGGCAAACATATGTACAACTGGTTGCACCCTTGCTGAACATGGCCAACCATCAAAATAATGCTATCACGGCCCCAACCCGGGAAGCAAGAATCCTCTAACCCTGTTTTTATCGATCTGTTGCCGCCGATGATCCCAGCGAAATACCCATGGCGGCGTTAAAAAAACGGCTAAAATAATCTTTATTGAGCGGTATAACCGCCGTCTATAACCAATTCGCTGCCGGTGACAAACCTGGACTCATCGGATGCCAGATACAGCGCCCCGTAAGCAATATCATCTGGTTCTCCCACATGGCCAAGGGGGTGTCGACTGCCAAGCTGCTCTCTGAACGCTTCGACCCCTTCCGGCGTTTCCTTGCCCAATTCCTCCACCAAAGGCGTCCAAATAAAACCAGGATGAATGGAATTGACCCTGATCATGTCCCGGGCATAAAAAAGGGCATCATTTTTGCTCATCAGACGAACAGCCCCTTTGGATGCATGATAAGGCGGCAAATCGGCCGCACCGACAAGACCATAAATGGAGGACAGGTTGATGATGCTGCCCCCGCCGGCTTGCTTCATAAAGGGGACCGCATACTTGGTACACAGAAAAACACCGCTGACATTGACGCTGATGACTTTTTCCCATTCCTCAAGGGTTATCTCGTGAGGGGGTTTATTCACCCCGGCAATCCCGGCATTGTTCACCAGCACGTCCAATGACCCGAACTCTTCGGCAATTTCGGCAAAAACACGGCTTACGACCTTTTCTTCCGTGGTATCGACCCGCCAGTATTGCGCCCTGCCACCGAACCCCCTTATTTCTTCCGCCACTTCTTGCCCTTCTTCATCCCGGATGTCGGTTACGGCTACCCGTGCCCCTTCCCGGGCCAACAAAATTGAAATCGCCCGACCTATACCCAAAGCACCACCTGTTACCACTGCTGTTTTACCTTCTACCCTTTTCATGGTTATGGCCTCTTGTCTTATGGTTGGCTCGACATGATTGCTCGACGGCACTAAAAACATGCTCGCACAACCTGACGATTGCTGTCAACTTGCCTGGGCAGGGCCCGTGATCTCGACGGATGACGGTACCCACTCCAACCTTTTACTCGACTGCGGTGGCAAAACCATGTAAGTTGGCCGTGCTAATCTGCGGGAATAAGACTCTATTTAATTCACCGCTGGTTAATCACCGGTTATATCTGTCAGAATTTGATTTGGAGGAGGAAGTGTTTATGAAGAGACTGGTATGTTTATCGACGGCGTTTTTGTTGCTGGCCTTGCCCTCCGGGGCCCTGGCCATGGTGGGGATTGAAGCCGCGGTGGGGGGATGGTCCCAGAACCCTTCCGGCGATATCGGCTATGAAACAAGATTCTCCGCCGACCGGCTGGATCTGGAAAAGGACGCCAATTATGACCGTGAATCGCGCCCCATGGGCCGGATCAAACTGGATATGCCGCTGGTTATCCCCAACATCTATTTGCAGGCCACTCCCATGGAGTTTTCCGGTACCGGCAGCAGGACGGAAAGTTTCCAGTTCGGCAATGTGGAGTTCGATGCCGATGTCGACTTCGATTCCGAACTTCAACTGGACCAGTACGACGTGGCCCTGTATTACGGGATACCCCTGACCAACCTGGCCACTTTGGGCATGGTCAATATTGATCTGGGGCTCAATCTTCGTTTTATCGATTTTGATGCAGAAGTTATTGGAGAAAGCGAAGGGGTGGTCACCAGGGAATCCCGCAGCGCCACCCTGGCCGTACCCATGCTGTACGCCGGTGTTCAGATCTCCCCCGTGGACCGTTACAGCCTGGACCTGGAAGGACGGTACATCACCTACAGCGGCAATCGCTACCTGGACCTCGTGGCCCGCCTCAAGGCCAAGATCGCCGGCCCGGTATTCGTGGCCGGAGGTTGGCGCTATCAGGACATTAAGATTGATGCCCGCGACATCGAAGGCAAGCTGCAAGTAGATGGTCCATTCCTGGAAACCGGATTCACTTTTTAGTCCTCTCTTTACCTGGCTCACGCCAACGACCCGCCGCCCCGGCGCTTCTTCTGTCAACAAAAGAAGAAGCGCCGGGGCGCCAGCTGGCAGGTGATCACGGGGACAAAATGGTAAGCGGTCACAGGGTGCCGCAGGTTGTGGCGAGCGGGACGGCGAAGCGTACAT
>PWOG01000229.1 GCA_003557565.1 Desulfobulbaceae bacterium | reverse complement strand
GGGTGCCTTAATATTACTGGCCATGCCCGGGGACAACGCCTGCCGCAATTGGACCCTGCTTATCACCGTGGTCACCGCCCTGGTGAGCCTGCCGCTTTTTTTCATGTTCGATTCCTCCACCCATCTTTACCAGTTTGGTGAGCATTACAGCTGGATCGCCGCCTGGGACATCAACTATACCCTGGGAGTGGACGGGATCAGCCTGCTGCTGGTATTGATGACCACCCTGATCATGCCCCTGTGCGTCCTGGGCTCCTGGCGCTATATCCAGACCCGGGTCAAGGAGTTCATGTTTTGTCTGCTGCTCATGGAAACCGCCATGCTCGGGGTGTTCATGGCCCTGGACTTTGTCCTGTTCTATATTTTCTGGGAAGCGATGCTGATTCCCATGTATTTGCTCATCGCCGTCTGGGGCGGGCCGCGCAAGATGTACGCCTCCATCAAGTTCTTCTTGTACACTCTGGCTGGCTCGGTGCTGCTGCTGGTGGCCATTATCGCTTTGTTTCTCACTTCCGAGCCCCAGACCTTCAGTATTCCGGTGCTGATGGAACAGAGTTTTTCCACCACATTCCAGATCTGGGTTTTCCTGGCCTTCTTCCTGGCTTTCGCCATCAAGGTGCCCATGTTCCCGTTTCACACCTGGCTGCCGGCGGCCCACGTGGAAGCGCCCACCGCCGGCAGCGTGATCCTGGCTTCGGTGCTGCTTAAGATGGGCACTTATGGCTTCCTGCGCTTTTGTCTGCCCATCACCCCCGAGGCCACCTTTATCTTCATGCCCTATATCCTCTGGCTGTCCATCATCGGCATCCTCTACGGCGGATTCACCGCCCTGGCCCAGCAGGACATGAAGAAGCTGATCGCCTATTCCAGTGTGGGGCACATGGGGTTTGTCACCCTGGGGATCTTTGTCTTGAATGCCCAGGGGATCGAAGGCTCCATTCTGCAGATGATCAACCACGGGATCACCACCGGGGCCCTGTTCTTCTGCGTGGGCATGCTTTACGAGCGGACCCACAGCCGGGAATTGGCTCTCAATGCCGGCGTCGGCCGGCTGATGCCCATATACGTGGTGTTCCTGGGCTTTTTCTCGCTTTCGTCCCTGGCCTTCCCCGGGACCAACTCCTTTGTCGGCGAGTTCATGATCCTGGCCGGCGGCTTCGAATATTCGATTCTGATCGCCGCCTTTGCCATCCCCGGCGCGGTCCTGGCCGCCGCTTATATGTTTCGCCTCCTGCAGCGGGTGGTCTGGGGCGGCACCAACAACCCCAAACACACCGGTCTGCTTGATCTGAATACGCGGGAAATAGTGGTCCTGGCCCCATTGCTGCTGTTTGTCTTCTGGATCGGTCTCTCCCCGGGACCGTTTCTGGCGGTGATGGAGGTCAGCGTGGCTCATCTCCTGGAACAGGTGGGCGCGGCGGCCCAGGTCGAAGGAGTGCATCTGACCCGGTTGCTGATACCGTAGTCCGAGGATTAACGGGGTAAAACAGAGCGCCCGGCGGTGTGCCGGGGCTCACCTTTTTTACTTGTGGAACTTCAACTATGAAAATTCTCCTTTTTCTTCCCGAACTGCTTCTGCTGCTGGGCGCCCTGGCGCTTTTTCACCTGAGCGTGGCCGGGGCCGACGGCCGCAAGGCCCGGATGGCGGCGCTGATTTTCGCCGGTGCCGCGGTGATTGCCGCCGTGGCATCTCTGGGCCAGGAGGGCTACATATTTTTTGAAGCCCTGCGAATGGATTTCTTCTCCCAGCTCATCAAGCTGATTCTGGCCCTGGGGCTGGTGGCGGTGCTGGTGATCGGCCGGGAGTTAAAGGACATCTCCGACAATGTCCGGCCGGAATACTACCTGTTCATGCTCTGTTCGGTGGCGGGGCTGATGCTGCTGGTCAGCAGCGCCGAGCTGCTGACCCTGTTCATGGCCCTGGAGCTTTCCTCCTACTGCCTGTACCTGATGGTGCCCATGCGCAGTGATCGCCAGGGGTTGCGGATCCAGATGGAGGCGGCGGTCAAGTATGTTATCTTCGGAGTGGTGGCCAGCGGTATCATGCTCTTTGGCATGAGCTACCTCTTTGCCCTGAGCGGCACCACCCACCTGCCGGAGATGGTGCCGGTTCTGGCCGGGATGCTGGACAACCCCGCCGCCCTGGCTGGCATCATGATGTTCATGGCCGGTTTTTTCTACAAGCTGGCCATCTTCCCCTTCCACTTCTGGGTGCCGGATGTCTACCAGGGAGCATCCAATGAAACCACCACCTTTATTGCCTCCCTGCCCAAGATCGTCGCGGCGGCCATGCTGATCAAAATTTCCACCATGGCCGCGCCCGGCGCCGGTGCTGACGCCATGGTCACCCTGCTGATCATACTGGCGGTGCTCTCCATGTTTTACGGCAACCTTTCGGCCCTGGTGCAGACCGATATCAAGCGGATGCTGGGTTATTCCGGCATCGCCCATGCCGGCTTCATCCTGATCGGGGTGCTGACCATGGATGTCATGGGCCATGCCGCCGCCCTGTACTACGCCACCGGCTATGTGGTGATGAGCCTGGCCTGTTTCCTGGTGATTTGTAATGTGTCCCGGCACGGGGAAAATGTTCAGATCCAGGATCTCAGCGGGCTGTATCAGCGGGCTCCGCTGCTGGCCCTGGTGCTGGCGGTCGGCCTGTTCGCCTTGGCGGGGATTCCGCCCTTTGTCGGTTTCATGGGCAAGTTCTTCCTGCTGACCAGTGCCCTGCAACAGGGGCACCTGGCCCTGGTAATTCTGGCGGCGATCAACACCGCCATCGCCATATACTACTACCTTTCAGTGGTCCGGGTGGTATATACCGCCGAACCCGAATCCCGCACAGCCATCGGCCTTAACGTCCCCACCCGGGCGTTGGGTCTTGCCCTGGTCCTGATTATCATCGCCCTGGGAGTGCTCCCCGGCGCCGCCCTGGATACCGCGGCGCTTGCGGTCCGCTCGCTGCTGTAAAGTCAATATACAAATTCCGCACTGTTTTGGTGATTTTCCGGTCACCCTGTCCGCCGCCGGCGGGCGGTGTGACCGGTTTTTTCTTTAGTCCGGACGGCAAACAAGTTATCATGGGCGATGGTGCCAGGTGTGCATCAAGCCAGTAACATCTTTGGAATTCACCGGGTGCTGTGCAGTGTTTAACCGGTAATCCAGGGTAACCGTTCAGCAGCGCCGCATCTTCGGGGGGTCAGCCAGGCTTCCAGTACCCTGTGTACGCGGCGCCTGGCTACAAGACCTGATCTGCGGCACTGCAGAACGGTTACGGCCCGTTAAATCAACAGGTTTCTGGCCCTGGTGAACGCTTACAACCCAGGGAGGCAGCGCGTTATGAGTGAAATTAAAAGCAGCATGGAAAAAGTTATGGAGCGGCTGGCCGCCATGGACGCCGAAGCCGGCGAGCGGGATAAGGGCGCCAATGACGACGAGGAACTGGTGCGGGAAGGGATGCGCCAAGCCGCCTCCTTTCTGCGCGGCGAGATCGACAAGCTCGACGCCGTTGTGACCGGGGCGCCTGCCGGTCAGCAAGCGCCGTTACGCCGGGGCATTTTTCAGACCCTGGCCCGCAACATCATACTGCCCCGGGAGGAAGAACAGTTGGCCCCGGCGGAGCGGGCCATGACCGGCATGGTGGAGCTGGCCGGCGGCAGCAGTGAGCTGATGAGTTTTATGGGCGAGATGAAAAAGGTCTTGGAGCAGTATCTCAACCATCAAAAACAGTTGCGCCAGCAATTGCGGGATCAGTTTGCTCAGCAGATGGGAGGCGAGGCCGGAGGCGTTGCCGGTCAGGCCGGCATGCAGCTGAGTCCGGAACAGCACCCCAAGTTCCAGGAAGAATGGCAGCGGATCCAGGATGAATTGAACAGTCAGTACGGCCGGGCCCTTGATCAATACAAGCAGCAGATCCGGCAGTTTCTGGGGGCCTGAGCAGTATTAATCATTTGGAGGAGAGGGATCATGGAAGCGGAAATCCTGCTGGATGTCGATGAGGTCAAACCCGAGGATCTGCCAGAGGTTGAGAAGCGTTTTCACCAGTGGTATGAAGAGGGCAGTGTGGCTCGTTACGGCCGCCACAATTTCGAGTATCTCCAGGTGCTGGACAAACCCTTCCGTTACCTGGTCGATTTCGGCCAGGGGGACCCCACCCGGGCCCTGCAGCAGCTGCATAGCAAGCTTTTTCGTTATGGGGTCAAGGTCTTTGTTCATTTCCTCCATTGAGTGGCGCAGTCATGTCTCACCTGGCAAAACATTTGTCCGCAGCCAATCACGGGGGTTGTTTGGCAAGCGCTCACGGGGTGCCGCCAGTTGCGGCCAACGGGACGGCGATGCCTGCATCAGTATGTGATCCGGACCGATCGCCGCAGGGTGAGGCGCCCCCTGAGCGCTTACGCTTGTCCCGCCTCCGCCGACGCCTGAAGCAACGCGGCCTTGATGCCCTGCTGGTGACCCAGCCCGAGAATCGGCGCTATCTCAGCGGCTACACTGCTTTAGATCACGGCATTAACGAAAGTGCCGGGGTTTTGTTGATCCCCGCCGAGGGCCACCCGTACCTGCTGACTGACGGCCGGTACCGGTTGCAGGCCGCCGAGGAGGCGCCGGACTACCAGGTCCGGGTTTATCGCCAGGGTTTGTTTGCCCTGCTGCGGCGGCTTTTCAATACCCTGGAACCGCAACGGCTGGCCTTTGAAAGCCACTACCTGCTCCATTCGGTGTACGGCTCCCTGGAAAAGCTGGCCGGCGAAAAAGGGCTGGAGCTGGTGCCGTTCACCGATCTGGTGGAAACCCAGCGCCAAGTGAAAAGCCAAGCCGAACTGGAGCTGATAGCCGAAGCGGTACGCCTCAATGAAGAGGTCTTCACCAGGGTTTACCGGCAACTGCGGCCCGGAGTCAGCGAGCAGGAAACCGCCTGGCAGATCGAGGACACCATGCGCCGGTTGGGGGCCGAGGGGCCCAGCTTCCCCACCATCGTCGCCGCCGGACCCAACGGCGCCAAGCCCCATGCGGTACCCACCGCCCGCAAGATCGCCGCCGGCGAGCCGGTGATCATCGACATGGGCCTGAGGCTCGACGGTTACTGTTCGGACATGACCCGGACGGTGGTGCTGGGTCAGCCCGATGCCCGGACCCTGGCCCTGATCCGCCTGGTGCGCCAGGCCCAGCTGGCCGGTCAGCAGGCCCTGCGGGCCGGGGTGAGTGGTCGCTTTGTCGACCAGGTGGCCCGTCGGGTGATCGCCCAGGCCGGTTATGGTGATTATTTCGGTCATGGCCTGGGCCACGGGGTGGGGCTCAATGTTCATGAAGCACCGAACCTGAGTCACCGTAATCGCAAAAAACTGCGTTCCGGCATGGTACTGACCGTCGAGCCCGGGGTTTATCTCCCGGACTGGGGCGGTGTGCGGCTGGAAAACATGGCGGTGGTCACCGACGAGGGCTGCCGCATTCTTAATCGCGACACTACCTTTCTGGATGTCTGATCCCTGGTAAAATCAGTGATCGCAGGTCCATCATGAAGTAAGCGATCACGGGGAACCGCCGCAAACGGCGATCGAGCCCGGCCCGCCTGCCCCTGCCGAGGGGCGGTTCCGACCGGGTGCGCTTTGTAAAAACTTGTCCTCGCGTATCGGCCAACACGTTTGGCGGGTTTTTGTGGGGCCATCAACTTTGGTGTCATAGTGGGCAATCCCAATCCCTTTACAATGCTGCAATCTTCCAGTCAATGCGCCGCCCGCCGGGGCGAGTTGCGGACCCTCCACGGGACCGTGCAAACCCCGGTATTCATGCCCGTGGGCACCCAGGCCACGGTCAAGGGGGTGACCCCGGAGCAGCTGCGGGAGCTGGGGGCCGAGATCATACTGGGCAATACCTATCATCTGTTTCTGCGGCCCGGCTCCGAGTTGATCAAGCAAGCTGGCGGTCTGCACCGCTTCATGAACTGGCCGGGGCCGATTCTTACCGACTCCGGTGGTTTTCAGATTTTCTCCCTGGAGCGGTTGGCCAAAATCACCGAGGAAGGGGCGGCCTTTAAATCCCATCTCGACGGTTCGGCCCTTTTCCTCAGCCCCGAGTCGGCAGTGACGGTCCAGGAGGACCTGGGGGCCGATATCATGATGTGCCTGGACACCTGTATTCCCTATCCGGCCGATTACCGGGAGGCGAAGGCGGCCACCGACCTCACCGGCCGCTGGGCGGCCCGGTGCCGGGCGGCCCAGCGGGACAGCGGCCAGCTGCTGTTCGGCATTATCCAGGGTGGAATGTATCATGACCTGCGCCGGCAGTCCCTGGAGAGCCTGCGGGAAATCGGCTTTGACGGCTATGCCATCGGCGGCTTGAGTGTCGGGGAGCCCGAAGAGCTGATGTATGAAATCTGTGAGGCCACCGCCGCCGAAATGCCCGAAGACCGGGCCCGTTACCTGATGGGGGTGGGCACGCCCCGCAACCTGGTGGAGGCAGTGCGGCGGGGTATCGATATGTTCGATTGCGTAATGCCTACCCGCAACGCCCGCAACGGAATGCTCTTTACTTCCCGGGGGAGGCTTGTTATAAAAAACTCTCGTTATCGGGATGATCTTCGGCCCCCGGACGAATCCTGCGGCTGTTACACCTGTCGCCATTACTCCCGGGCCTATCTGCGCCACCTTTTCCAGGCCCGCGAGATTATGGCTTCGGTGCTGATGACCATTCATAATCTCAGTTATTACACCGGGCTGATGACCTCCATGCGGCGGGCCATCGAGGAAGACCGCTTTCTTGATTTTTATCGGGATTTCAACGCCCGACAGGAAAAGGGCCGACTGGCCGATGTTTAGAAGCTAAGCCGCCCGGCGGCGGCACACCTGCTGGGTATTCTGCGGTGGCACACTGGCGGGGCTGGTTTCCAAGCCCCGCGGAGGCGGGGATAGCTGTTTACGGCTGTGGTAATCCAAGGTTTATTGACCTTGGCAAGCATATATATAAACTGGAACTGTAACGACACTGGAGGATTGACCATGGTAAGCGTAGCCCACGCTGCGGAAGCGGCCCCGGCGGCAGGCGGATTCGGCGCCTTTATTCCCCTGATTCTGATTTTTGTAATTTTTTATTTTCTGCTTATCCGGCCCCAGCAGAAAAAGGCCAAGGAGCATCAGCAGTTCATCGAAGCGCTCAAAATCGGGGACGAGGTGGTCACCAGCGGCGGTATCCACGGGACCATCACCGGTTTGTCCGACAACGTGGTCACCGTGGAGATCGCCGACAAGACCAGGGTCAAGGTGGCCCGGCCCTTCATCATGGGCCCGGCCGGCCAGGATACGGGCATGGCCAAACCCGCCGGCGGCTGATGAACACTGGCTGGCTGTAGTTACAGCCGCGTCATCAGGCCCGGCTCAAAAACCCGGAATCCGCCCCGCAGGCTGGTTCCGGGTTTTTTGTGCCGGGCCGGATTGCTCTTGCCATGACTGGCGAGGGTATATAGAGACTGAAGTCAGGGGTGGCAAGGGCCCGGTTTAAGCCTCTTGACCCGCTTGAGATGGCGTAACCGGAGAGCTTATGGCTACGGTAAAGATCCGGAGAGCTTATGGCTACGGTAAAGATTATGACGAGCCGAATTTTGATGGTTTCGCAAAAAATCGCCACACGTGCTGGTCGGTAATGCAAAGACCAAGAACTACAGAGCAAGCCCAGTCGGCGCCGCCGCTTTTTGCGGTGCCGATAATTTTGGTTATGGTCGCGGTTACGGTGCTGTTTTCCGGGTGCCAGGGGCTGTTTTTCTATCCCTCGGCGGAACATTACTGGGATCCGGCCGACGCCGGGCTGGTATACCAAGACGTTTTCTTCGAGGCTCCCGACGGCACCCGGCTTCATGGCTGGTTTTTGCCGGCCCGCACCGAGGAGCCCCTGGGCAGCGTCTTTTTTGTTCACGGTAACGCCCAGAACGTCAGCACCCACGTGACGGCGGTCTGGTGGCTGCCGCGTGAGGGGTTCAACGTTTTTATGTTCGACTATCGCGGGTTCGGGCGCTCACAGGGAAGGCCGACCTTCGACGGGGTTCACCTGGACACCGAGGCGGCCATGGAAACGGCAACGACGATGGCTGACATCGACCCGGAGCGGCTGATCGTCTTCGGCCAGAGCCTTGGCGCCTCGGTGGCCATTACCACTGTCGCGCGCCGCAAGGATATGATCATGCCGGCGGGGGTGATCGCCGAAAGTCCTTTTGCCAGCTACCGCGGCATCACCCGGGAGAAGCTGGCGGGCTTCTGGCCGACCTGGGCTTTGCAGCACCCTCTGTCGTGGCTGATCAGCGACGAATATGCCCCGGTTGACAGCATTGCCGAACTTTCTCCCATTCCCCTGCTGCTGATCGTGGCCGAGGATGACCGCACCATCCCCCCCCACCATGGTGAGTTACTTTTTGAAGCGGCGGGGGAACCCCGCCATCTTTGGCGGATCGAAGGGGCACGACATAATCAGCCCCTGGCCGACCCCGACGTTCGCCGCCGCTTTGTTGAAACCATGCGCGGTTGGCTGGGCGGGGACTTGGACGCGGCCAGCCTGCCTCCCGCCGGCCCCTGGCAACCCCAGCCGCCGCAGCCATGAGCCGTTGCGTAAGCGATTACAGCCCATCGTATCTTGCGGCGATCGGGCCGGCTCACGTACTGATGTACGCGTGGCCGTCGGGTGTTGCCGCAGCCTGCGGCAACCGTGATCGCTTGCCCTTTGGCCCCCGCGAGTGCTTACGCCGTTGCGCATCCAAGGCATTAGGCCTG
>PWOG01000327.1 GCA_003557565.1 Desulfobulbaceae bacterium | reverse complement strand
GCCGCGGCCGATGGACCGGCTCGTGTGCGGCGACGTCGGCTACGGCAAGACCGAGGTGGCGGTGCGAGCCGCCTTCAAGGTGGTGGAAGACGGCGGCCAGGTGGCGGTGCTGGTGCCGACCACGGTTCTGGCCGAACAGCACGCCGCCACTTTCCGCGAGCGACTGGAGGGTTTCCCCGTCCGGGTGGAAAGCCTCAACCGCTTCCGCACCGCCGCCGAACAGAAAAAGATCATCGCGCAGTTGGCCGCCGGCGAGATCGATATCATCATCGGCACCCACCGCCTGCTTTCCAGGGATGTCAAGTTCAGGAAACTGGGCCTGCTGATCATCGACGAGGAACACCGCTTCGGGGTCAGCCACAAGGAACGCCTGAAAAAACTGCGCAGCGGGGTCGATGTGCTTACCCTCACCGCCACCCCCATCCCCCGCACCCTGCAGCTTTCCCTGCTGGGAGTGCGGGACCTGTCGGTGATTAGCTCGCCGCCCAACCTGCGGCGCACGGTGAAAACCTTTGTCGCCCGCCACGACGACCTGGTGATCCGGGAGGCCATCCACCGGGAGATGGGCCGCGACGGTCAGGTCTTCATGGTCCACAACCGGGTCAGCAGCATCCACGAGGTGGCGGCCAAGGTCCAGAAGCTGGTGCCCGAGGCCAGGGTGGCGGTGGCCCACGGCCAGATGCCGGGCAAACAGCTCGAGGAGATCATGGTCCGTTTTGTCCGCCGGGAGATCAATGTCCTGGTTTGCACCACCATTATCGAGTCGGGCCTGGATATCCCCAGCGCCAACACCATTATCATCACCCGGGCCGACCGCCTGGGCCTGGCGGAGATCTACCAGCTGCGGGGCCGGGTGGGCCGCAGCAGCCAGCAGGCCTACGCCTATCTGCTGGTGCCGGCCCTGGACGATATGGCTGGAGAGGCCCGGCGTCGGCTCCAGGCCCTGATGGATTACAACGAGCTGGGCGGCGGCTTCAAGCTGGCCTTGAGCGATCTCCAGATCCGGGGCGGGGGCAACATCCTGGGTGAGTCCCAAAGCGGGAACATCGCGGCGGTGGGCTACGACCTCTACCTGGATCTGCTCCAGAAAACGGTGTTGGAACTTAAACAGAAGGCCTGGCGGGCCGGGGCCGATGGCGGAGAAACCGGCGACCACCTCAGTGAAGAGGAGCTGGCCGCCGACGAGATCGACCCGGAGATCAAACTGCCAATTTCGGCCCATATTCCCGCCGATTATGTCAGCGATGTCAACCAGCGCTATCTGGCCTACCGGAAAATCACGGCGGCGGCCGACGACGACACCCTGGCCGACATCCGGGATGAGTTCGCCGACCGCTTCGGCCCCCTGCCCCCCGAGACCGACAATCTGTTTGAAATCATCGCTTTAAAAAACCGGCTGGCCGCCTTGGGGATCAGCAAGCTCGAACAGGGCCCGGCGGCCCTGGTCTTGAGCTTTGATCCCTCCACCCCGGTACCGCCGGAACGAATCCTGGCCATGGTCGAGAGGGGCCCCAAAGGAATGCGGTTCACGCCCCAGGCCCGACTGGTCTACCCTTTGCCGCCCAACCCCGGCACCGCCATCCTCTTCAGTGAAATCAAAAAGTTGTTGCATACACTACAGGGTAGTGATATCTCTCAACAGAGTAAAAAAAACCTTAAAAGCGTTTCATAAAAAACGCTAGAGATAAGCTGTTATGATCCCAAATATTGTTCAATTCAGGTTTCTTATAATCCTGCTGATCCTGTCAGCCTTCCACCTTCTGCTCCCCGGCCAAGCTTTGGCCGCCCTCATGGACCGGGTGGTAGCCGAGGTCAATGGTGAGATCATCACCCTGTCCGAACTGGAAGAAGAAATGGCCACCATGGGCGAAGATTTTCTGCGGGATGTTCCCCCCGGAGAACGGGAACACACCAGCAACGAGGCCCGCAGGCAGATTCTGAGCGGCATGATCGACCGTCTCCTGGTAAAACAGCAGGCGAACAGGCGAGGAATCTACGTGGGTGACCGGGAGGTAGACGCTGCTCTGGACCAGATCATGGAGGAAAACGGACTCAGCGAGGAGGAGTTCGCCCGTGAGCTGGAGCGGGCCGGCGCCAGCGTGGCCGGTTACCGGCAGCATTTGCGCTCCGAGATCCTGCAGTCGCGCCTGCTCAACGTCGAGATCAGAGAGCGGATCGTCATCCCCGAAACCAGAATTCGCCGTTATTACGAAGACAACTACGTTGATGACGGCGAAGACGAGCAGGGTTACCATATCCTGCAGATTGGTTTCACCTGGCCCGACGACGCCGACGACCAGGCCAGGGCCGAAGCCCGGAGCAGAGCAGTCGAAGCCCGCGATCAGGTTGTGGCGGGGGCTGACTTCCGCAAACTTGCCCGGCAACTTTCGGAACTGCCTTCAGCCTCGGTAGGCGGCGACCTCGGAGTGTTTAAGAAAGAGGAAATGGCCGCTGAAATGCAGCGTCATATCCCCGAACTGGAACCCGGGGAACTTACCCCGGTTCTCGAAATGGCCAGGTCATACCAGTTTTTCAAGTTGCATCCCGGGGGCGACCTGCTTTACGAGGACGCCCGGGAAGAAATCCGGGAAAAACTGTATAATCAGGCCCTGGAAGAACGGTTTGAAAAATGGGTTGAAAGCCTGCGCAAGGATGCCTATATCAGGATCATGCTCTAGCCGCCGCTTTTTGCGGTGACGGCAAAAACCAGAGGTGATATTCCATGAGTTCTGAACAGACCGGGCATCTGGAGGCAGAAGAACCAGTTTCACCGCCACAGGAAAACCATACCCTGGGCGAGAAATTGCGCCGCGCCCGCTACAACAGGGGAATCTCTCTGGAAGAGGCGGCGCGAGCGATCCGGATCAATGCCAGCACTCTGAAGGCCCTGGAAGAGAACGATCGGCAGGCCCTGCCGGCGCCCACTTTTACCCGGGGCTTTGTGCGCCTCTACTCCGCCTACCTGGGCCTGGACCAGGAAGAAGCGCTGCAACAGCATATTAAAGAACAGGGCCTGTCCGCCACCGCCACCACTGAAAAAATCAATATCCAGGAAATGATGGCCGGGGAAAGCCTGGCCGAGGCACCAAGGTCTTTGACCGGCAGCCGGGTTTTCCTGCTGCTGCTCCTGATCATGGTGGGAATTACGGCCTACTGGGGCTATAACAGCCACTTCCTGCCCACGGAATCAACGGCAAACTATTCCCCGAAAACTGTTTCCGACCAGCCCGACCCGGTAGCCTCCCTGCCTCGGGAAACCGCTGGCCCGCCGGAAGTGCCCCCGGAGACAAGGCCCGAGCCGGCAATTGAACAGGTGCCGGAGATCATCGCCGCCGGGGAACCTGAACCGGGCCCAGAACCGAAGCAAGCACCCGCCCATGTGGTGGTGGCAAATTTCGTGGAAGACACCTGGCTGCAGGTCCAGGTGGACGATGAGCCCTCCCAGGAACTTTTTGCCCCTCCTGGATACACCACCACCTGGCAAGCCCGGGAACGGATTGAACTGCGAATCGGCAATGCCGGCGGCGTCGAAATCTCTTACAATAATGAACCGCAACCGCCCCTGGGCCGCAGCGGCGAAGTCGTCTATATCAGTTTTCCCTGAATCTTTGGCCGCTTCCTCAAGGGGTGGCCAAAGACCGTGATTTCCCATGCCCCTGCAACAAACCAAAGCCGTGGTACTGGCCGTCAGAACTTATGACGAGGCCGACAAGATCGTTACCGTCTACGGGCAGGTAACCGGCAAGCTCAACGGGATCGCCAAGGGCGCCCAGCGCAGCCGGATCCGTTTCGTCAACAAGCTGGAGCTGTTCTCCCTGCTGGAGCTTGGCTATGAGGAAAGCCGCAGCAGCGGCCTGGTCCGGCTCGACCAGGCCGAGCTGATCCAGCCTTTTGCCACCATCCGCAGCGATTATCCCAGTTACGCCGCCGCCTGTCTGGTGGGAGAACTGGTCCGCCTGTGGACCCGGGAGGCCGACGCCGATCCCCGGCTCTTTTCCCTGCTGACCTGGGTGCTGGCCGCCATTGACCGTCTCCCCCTCCCCCGCCACGGCAACAGCCTGGCCCCGCCGGTCATCTATTTTGAAATCAAACTGCTGGACCTGCTGGGTTACCGCCCGGATCTCAGCGGCTGCCTGGGTTGCGGCGCCCTGGACCCAGACCGCAGACCATATCATTTCAGCCTGGGGACCGGCGGCCTGATCTGCAGTATTTGCAACCGGGAAAGCCGGCACGGCCTGATCCCGCTGTCCCTGGCCACCGCCAGGATCCTGGCCAGGGCCCAGCAACTGCCCAACGACAAGCTGGCCCGGCTGCAATTGCCGCCGGCCAGCGCCCTGGAGGCGCTGAATTTTCTCCACCACTTCAGCCGCCACCTGCTGCAAAGGGAAATACATTCCCGGGACAGCCTGAAAAACCTCCTGTAAACGTTCAGGCCGCATTGTGAGTACCCTGTGTACGCGGCACCTGGCTGATCGCCCGAATCTGCGGCACTGCTGTGCGGTTACGGTCCGTCAAAGCAACAGGTTGCCGGCCCTGGTGAACGGTTACCATTGTGGCGATCAGCCGACACCGGGTAATCTGGCCGGGGAACGCCGACCCGATCGCCGCTTTCGGTAAACCGATCACAAGGTCCCCCGAGCGTGACAAACTCCACGGTTAGTGATCACGGGGCCAAAAAGTTAAGCGGTCACAGGGTGCCGCAGGTTGCGGTGAGCTCCGGAGGCGATGCGTACATCAGTACGTGAGCCGGCCCGATCGCCGCTTATGGCGGTGCCCTGTGGCCGCTTACCGGATTCTGTCGAGGAGCCAGGCCATATTCCTGCCCAGATCGGCCATGGTCTTCATGCCTTCGGGGTCCTCTTTGATCTCGCCGGGATCCTTGCCGATCCCGATGTTCCAGTAGGAAGAGCCCACCACGATCATCTCGCCGATGAGAAAAAAGGCGTTGAGCGAGCTGAAGACATGATAGGCCCCGGCTCGACGGACCGCCACCACCCCGGCTCCGGCCTTGCGCCGGAAAATATTGTTGTTGGCCCGGGCCACCATGCCGCAGCGCTCAATAAGGGCCTTCATCGAGGCCGAGACATCGGCAAAGTAGGTGGGAGAACCCAGGATAATGCCATCGGCGGCTTCCATTTTGGCGATACAGTCGTTGATGATATCATTGTCCACCGCGCAACGGCGATTTTTCTTCTCAAAACACTTGTAACAGGCAATACAGCCCGAGACCGGCTGACCGGCCAGCTCCACCAGTTCGGTTTCAACTCCTGCCGCCTGCAGCTCGGCCATGGCCGCGTTGAGCATGGTTGCCGTATTGCCGTTCTTACGGGCACTGCCGCTGAATGCCACCACTTTCATCACACTTCCTCCTTTTGTTGTTTTAAGTTACTGCTGACCAAATCCATGACCGGCGCCGCCGCAAAAACAACGCCGGTTATCAGGGGTATGCAAACAAGCAGCCGGAAACGGAGCTTTCACCGTCATGTCACCGGTATCCCCCAGATGTCCTGGGCATATTCACGGATGGTGCGGTCGGCGGAAAATTTGCCCATCCGGGCGACATTTAGTATCGACTTGCGGGCCCAGAGTTGCCGGTCCAGGTACTCCCGGCTCACCTTTTCCTGGCAGCGGATATAATCCTCCAGATCAAGAAGGTTGAGATAGGGATCATCCTTGCTCAACAGACTATCGACAATGGGCCGAAAAATGGCGGTATCCCCGCGGCTGAAGGCACCTTCAGCAATGGCGTCCACCGCCCGGCGAATCTCCGGGTTGCCCTGGTATACCTTTTCCGGATTCTGGTCCGGGTCACGGCGGGCCGCATCCACCTCCTCGGCGTTCATGCCAAAAATAAACATGTTTTCCCGACCGATCTCCTCGCTCATCTCGATGGTGGCCCCATCCATGGTGCCGATAGTCAGGGCGCCGTTGACGGCAAACTTCATGTTGCCGGTGCCGGAAGCCTCGGTGCCGGCGGTGGAGATCTGCTCGGAGAGGTCGGCGGCGGGAATGATCTTCTCCGCCGGAGAAACCCCGTAATTGGGGATAAAGACCAGCTTGAGGCGCTGCTTGATCCGGGGGTCGCGATTAACGGTTTCCGCCACCGAGTTGATCAGCTTGATGATCAGTTTGGCCCGCTCATACGAAGGCGCCGCCTTGCCGGCGAAAACCACCACCCGGGGCGGCATCTGGTCTGCCGGACCGGTGAGGAGGCGGTGATAAAGCACGACCACATGAAGAAGGTTGAGCAACTGGCGCTTGTATTCGTGGATCCGCTTGACCTGGACATCAAACAGAGCCCCGGGGTCGACCGTTACCCCGCAGCGGGTCTGAATCAGGTCGGCCAGGCGCTGTTTGTTGGCATGTTTTATGGCCAGCCAGCGGTGGACAAAGGAACTGTCATCCACCAGCGGCTCCAGCCGGCGCAATTGAAAAAGGTCGGTTACCCAGCCGCCGCCGATATTCTCGGTGATCAGGGAAGCCAGGCCGGGGTTGCTCTTAAGCAGCCAGCGGCGCTGGGTGATACCATTGGTTTTATTGTTGAAGCGCTCGGGGTACAGATCGTAAAAATCCCTGAAAATCCTGGTTTTCTGCAAATGGGTGTGGAGCTCGGCCACCCCGTTGGTGGAATGACTGCCGACAATGGCCAGGTGGGCCATCCGCACCTTGGGCTCGTCGCCTTCGGCAATCAGGGACATGCGCCGCAGCCGCTCATCATCGCCGGGAAAACGGGCTGCCACTTCTTCCAGGAAACGGCGGTTGATTTCGTAAACGATCTCCAGGTGCCGGGGCAGAATCCGCCCGAACAGTTCCACGGACCAGGTCTCCAGGGCCTCGGGTAAAAGGGTGTGGTTGGTGTAGCCAAAGGTGCCGACACAGATTTCCCAGGCCTCTTCCCAGCCCAGTTCCTCTTCATCCATCAGCAGCCGCATCAGTTCCGGGATGGCGATGGCCGGGTGGGTGTCGTTGAGCTGGACCGCCACCTCATCGACAAACTCACCGAAGTCAGGGTGTTTTTTCTTGTACCGGCGGAGAATGTCATTAAAGGTGGCGGCCACGAAGAAGTACTGCTGCTTGAAGCGCAGCTCCTGACCTTCCCGGATGTCGTCGGAAGGATACAACACCTTGGAAATGGTTTCCGAATCCACTACCTCCCGGACCGCCTGAACATAATCGCCCCGGTGAAACGACACCAGGTCCATCTCCCGGGGGGCTTTGGCGCTCCACAGCCGCATGCTGATCACCGATTCGGTGTTGAAACCCGGGACCAGGATATCATGGGCCATGGCCATCACCTCGTCGGTGTCCACCCATTCATGACGGAGCCGCCCCTGGTCATCATGATAGCGGTAAACCCGGCCATTAAATTTCACCGGATAAAGATTCCAGGGACGTTCAAACTCCCATGGTGAGCCGTAACGCAGCCAGTTGTCGGGGTACTCCATCTGAAAGCCGTCGAGCATGCGCTGGGAAAAAAGCCCGTATTCATAGCGGATCCCGTAGCCATAGGCAGGAATTTCCAGGGTGGCCAGGGAGTCCAGAAAACAGGCGGCCAGACGTCCCAGACCGCCGTTGCCCAGCGCCGCCTCCTCTTCTTCCTCCCTGACTTCCGCCAGGTCGTAACCCATTTCCTTGAGGGTTTCCGCCACCCGGTCCAACATGCCAATATTGATCAGACTGTTGCCCAGGGATCGACCGACCAGAAATTCCAGGGAAAGATAGTAAACCCGCTTGCGTTTTTGGGCATAAGATTCCTTCTGGGTCTTGATCCAGCGTTCGATCAGGAAATCCCGGACGGTATAGGCCAGGGCCTTGTACAGTTCGCGGTTGCCGGCCCGCATGGGGTCCCGGCCAAGAAAACTCAGGAGATGGTGGCTGATGGTTTCGGCCAGTTCATTATTGCTCAGATTTCCGCCAAAACTGCAGTATGGCCCCCCCGGTGAGGGAGGGAGACGCAGGGAATTGTCATGATCCGTGCTCGACATATTACTCTCCTTATTGCAACCAGAAATAAGGCCCGGGTTAAGGGGTCACCCAGTGGACGCAACCGGAATCCACGGCTGCCGGGCTAACGGAATCGGGGCCGAAACCGGCTCGGGGATCCACTCCCCGTGGCCCGGGCCGGAGCATTCAGTTCATATTAAGGTAACTTGCCCATGTGTGACGGGTCAATTTCTTTGTCTCAAGAAATCCCGTACCCAGGCCAGTGCCTGTTCGCGGGTGCCAACCACCCCCTCCACCCGGGCCCGCTCCAAACCTTCAAGGATCTCCTTGAACAAAGGACCGGGAGACAACCCCAGGGTGTCCTTAAGATCATGGCCATTGAGCAGCGGCGGCTGGCGCAGTACCGGCGATACCTGCTCCCGGGCCACCCTTGTCACCTCCGCATGCAGGGCCGCCATTTCCGCTTCCATGTTTGGCGGTTTACCCGGTCCCCGTCCGGCCAGGCTGTCGGCCATGGCCAGGAAAAACAGGGCGGGCAGGTCATCAGCCAGGGCACGGACCAGGCGCAGGCAGGCCCGGGGCTTGATCCCGGTCCGGCGGCGGGCGTTGTTCAGGTGAAAAGGCCACATGTGGTGGGCCACCAGGCGCTGCAACAAGGCCCGACGCTCCCGGCTGAACCGCAGGCGTCGAGCCAGCTGGCCGCAAAGTTCGGCCCCAATCCGGTCATGGTTGTGAAAGCTTATCCTGTGGCCCAGGCGGCTGCGGGTAGCGGGCTTGCCCAGGTCATGAAGCAGGGCCGCACAGCGCAGGGTAATTTCCCGGTGGGGATGAAGAGGATCTCCCAGGTAGGGGGCAAGTTCCCGGTGGGATTCGG
>PWOG01000302.1 GCA_003557565.1 Desulfobulbaceae bacterium | reverse complement strand
ACGGCGGCGTATCCGGGCGGTAGCCCGGAAGATCACCTATATCGAGCTCAACGTTAATCATGAATTCATGATCCGCTTTTCCGGTTCCCGCTTTATTCCCCATACCGACCGGAGCCTGTTTCCGTCGGTGCCGATCACGGAGTAATGGCGAGTTGACCAAAAAGCACACCTCCGATAAAAACCGGTGTTTGGTTATTATTGCCCGGGTGCGGGCTGTCAACCGCCGGCAGTCCGTGGGCCGGGGCCGCCGGCATAACTTGCCAGGACAAATAATCGGCGCCGGTTTAAAAAATCATCTCGCTGTTGACGCCACGGCCACCGGTGGAACGGGCGAAGAAATTAATCCTGCCAAGGATAAAACCACCTTATGAATAACAAAGAACTTCTCCGACGCGTGTACCAGTGGATCCGGCCCTATCAGCGGCGCCTGGTGCTGGCCATGATCTGCATGGTTATGGTGGCGGGCTTCAGCTCCGCCCAGGCATACATGATCAAGCCCCTGATGGACAGAATTTTTGTCGAGCATGATCGGCAGTTGCTGGCCCTGTTGCCGCTGATTTTAGTTCTGATTTTCCTGGGCAAGGGAGTGATGTTTTACGGCTATCACTACCTGCTTGATACCACCGGCCAGCGGGTGATTCGTGATTTGCGCAAGCAGATATTTGCCCATATCCATTCCCTGCCCATGTCTTTTTTTCATCGTACTCCCACCGGCGAGCTGATCTCCCGGGTGATCTCCGATGTCACCCTGATCCAGGGAGCGGTGTCCAAGGCGTTGGTGGGGGTGCTCAAGGATATGGTCCAGGTGGTGTTTCTGCTTGGGGTAGCTTTTTATCTGGACTGGCGACTGTCCCTGATTACTCTGGTTCTGCTGCCGGTATCCGGTGGGGTGATCTATCATTTCGCCAAACGGTTCCGGCGCAACAGCACCATTAATCAGCAGACCGTGGCTCTGGTCTCCCGCGCCCTCCATGAAACCATTGGCGGCCAGCGTATCGTCAAGGCCTTCGGCATGGAGAATTACGAACAAAACCGTTTCGCCAGGCTTATCGACCGGCACTTTAAAATTGTTGTCCGGGAGGTCCAGATGCGCAGCCTTCAGCACCCGGTGATGGAAATGCTCGGTGGTCTGGCCCTGGCCGTTATCATTTGGTACAGCGGCCATCAGGTGCTGGAAGGCAATTCCACCCCCGGCACTTTTTTCGCCTTTCTCGCCGCCTTGCTCATGGCCTATGAACCGGTTAAGAAAATAAGCGGTTTAAACAACATCATCATGAAGGGTATGGCGGCGGCGACACGGGTGTTTGAGCTCCTGGACGTTCAGGTGGATATCACCGACAAACCCGGCGCCAAGGTTTTGCCGCCCTTTGCGAACAAGATCGAGTTTTGTGATGTCTCCTTCAGTTACGACGGCAGGAACACGGCCTTGCATGGGGTCAATCTTACCGTGCCGGCGGGTCAGGTGCTGGCCATCGTCGGCCCCAGCGGGGGCGGCAAGAGCACCCTGGTAAACCTGATTCCCCGTTTTTTTGATGTCACCGAGGGCAAGATCCTGGTGGACGGCCATGACCTGCGGGATGTCACCCTGGCCTCCCTGAGAGCCCAGATCGCCATTGTCGAACAACAGACCATTCTGTTCAACGATACGATCAGAAACAATATCGCTTACGGCGACCTGGACCGCAGTGAAGAGGAGATTATCGCCGCCGCCCGGGCGGCCCATGCCATGGATTTTATCCGGGAGCTGCCCGAGGGGCTGGACACTATGATTGGTGAAAGCGGGGCGCGGCTTTCCGGCGGCCAGCGTCAGCGTCTGGCCATCGCCCGGGCCCTGCTCAAGGACGCTCCGATTCTGATCCTGGATGAGGCCACCTCGGCGTTGGATACCGAGTCCGAGCGGGAAGTGCAAAAAGCCTTGGAGAATCTAATGGCCCACCGCACCACCTTTGTTATCGCCCACCGCCTGTCGACCATTAAAAATGCCGACCGGATCATTGTCATGCAGGACGGCCGGATGGTTGAGGAGGGCGATCACCAAAGCCTGCTGGAGCGGGGCGGAGTTTACAGCGATCTGCATCAATTGCAGTGATGTTTGGCAACAGCCGCCCGGTGAGTGACCCGGCCCGCAATATATAATGGGGTGCAGGCTTGCCGTGATCTGGTTGAATATGGTATAGGTCGGGCGCATGAAGAACAACGGTTCCGCAGTGAAAAAACAAAATACCGTCGCCCCTGCGGCCGGTGTAACCCGCAAAAGCAACTCAAAGAAGACGGCCAGGGATCGTCTCCAGGAGTTCTGGAGCGTCTTCGGCAAAGAAGACCGTGTTCTGGTGGTGATCAATGCCGACCCCGACGCCCTGGCCAGCGCTTTGGCCGTCAAACGCCTGCTGCGCCACCGGGTGAAAAAGGTCACCATCGTTTATCCCAACGAAATCCGCCGGCTCAACAACCTGGTGATGCTGGATCTGCTCAAGATCCCCGCCGAACGGCTGCACAAGGTCAGCCTGGCGGAATACAGCAAAAAGGTGATGCTGGATTCCCAGCCCAGCCATTTGCCCAGCTTTGAAAATATTTCCTTTGATGTGGTGATCGACCATCATCCGGCCACCAAGGGCTGGCTCGCCACTTTTGTCGATATCCGCAAGGATTACGGGGCCACTGCCTCGATGATGGTGGAGTATCTGCGGGCCGCCGACGCCCGGCCCTCGGTGGCCCTGGCCACCGCGCTTTTTTACGCCATCAAGGTTGATACCCAGAACTTTGAAAAGCGGGTCACCCTGGCCGACGCCATTTCCTTTCGTTATCTTTTCAACCTGGCCAATCTCAACCTGGTCCGCAAGATCGAGCTCTCCACCCTGCGGCGCTCGGAACTCAACTACTTTCGTACCGCCTTAAGCGAAATGAAGATGAGCAAGCAGCGGATGTATGCCCATGTCGGCAAGGTACCCAGCCCCGATATCCTGGTGCTGATCGCTGATTTTTTAAAACAGGTCCATGAGGCAACTTGGGTCTTTGTTTCCGGGATCCACAATGATAAACTGATAGTAATTTTCCGCTGTGATGGCTACAAAAAGAATGCTGGCCAGCTGGCCGAGCAGATCTTTGGCCAGATGGGCAGGGCCGGCGGGCACCGGGAAGCGGCCCGGGCCGAGGTGCCGCTCAAGAAAATGGACAAGGATGCCGCCTCCATCAGCACCAGCACGTTGATTCGTCTGACCACCAAATATATGTAATTCGACCCGCTGCTTAAGCCGCTTGCCCTTGCCGGTGCCGCCGGCCGCCACGGCTGATATGAATTAAATTTTTACCAGTTGAGGGAGGAGTGCCATGCCGAGACCCAAGCCCGATGTGCTTGCCGTGGTCCTGGCCGGGGGGCGGGTGGATGAGTTGAGTGTGCTCACCGCCCATCGGCCCAAGTCCGCCGTGCCGTTTGGCGGCTTTGCCCGGGTCATTGATTTTGCCATGAGCAACCTGATGCAGTCCGGGTTGGAACTGGTGGCGGTATTGAGCCAGTATCGCAGCTTTTCCCTGATCAATCACCTCGGCGTCGGCGCCTCCTGGGATATGATCGGCCGCTACCGCGGGGTTTTCGTCCTGCCTCCCTACCAGGGTTTTGATCAAAGCAGCTGGTACCGGGGCTCGGCGGACGCGGTGTACCAGAACCTCGACTTTGTCCAGTTTCACAGCCCGGACACCATCCTGGTGCTCTCCGGGGATCACGTCTATAATATGGATTATCGGGAAATCATCGCCTATCACCGGCAAAAGGACGCCGACTGTACCATGGCCTGCGTTGAGGTGCCCCCGGAAAAGGCCCATCGTTTCGGGGTGGCCGAGATCGACGACGCAGACGGGGCACGGGGCGGGCGGGTCTTGCAGTACCGGGAGAAGCCGGAAGATCCGGAGTTCAACTGGGCCTCCATGACCGTCTATTGTTTCAAGCCCAAGGTGCTCTACGAGATGCTCGAGGCCAACGCCCGCGAGGATGAATCCTTCGAGTTCGGCCGGGATATCCTGCCCCGGGCCATGGCTGCCGGCAAGAAGGTTTATGGATACAAGTTCGACGGTTACTGGGGTTATACCCGCACCATCGACGAGTACTGGCAAACCAGCATGGACCTGCTGGGGAGCGAGCCCCGGCTGCCCATGGACCAATGGGGGGTGCGGACCAATCTGGATCATCGCGGGATCAGAGACTGTCAGCCCCTGAAAGTGGGCCCTGAGGCGGTGATCACCAACAGTCTGGTTTACAACGGCTGCCTGGTGGAAGGCACGGTGGAAAACTCCGTTTTATTCCCCGGCGTCCAGGTCAAGGCCGGGGCGGTGGTTCGCAATTCGGTACTCTTTTTCGATAATGTGGTGGGGCGCGGCTCCCGCCTGGACAAGGTGGTAAGTGATGTCAATGTCACCGTCGGCGAGGAGGTGGAAGTCGGGGTCGGCGAGCCTGAGCCGGGAAGCTGCGGGGTTACCGTGCTGGGCTGGAATAACTGGATTCCGGCGGGGACCAGTATCGGGGTTGGCTGCACCCTGTATCCGTCTCTGAGGCCGGACCAGAAAAGCCGTAACCGGATCGCCGACGGGGAGGTGGTGCGATGATCCTCAACAAGGACGAACCACTGGTGCTGTTGCTGGCCGGCGGCGAGGGCAGCCGGCTCAACAAGCTGGTCCAGAGCCGGGCCAAGCCGGCGGTGCCCTTTGCCGGCATTTACCGGATCATCGATTTCAGTCTGAGCAACGTCATGAACTCCGGTTTTTCCCAGGTGGGGGTGATGACCCAGTTCAAGCCCCTGTCGCTGATGCGCCACCTGGGGGATGGTTCGGCCTGGGACCTGACCGGACGCACCCGCGGCATCAAGATTCTGCCGCCCCGTACCGGGTCGCGCGATTCGGACTGGTACAAGGGCACCGCCGACGCGGTGCGGCAGAATATCGATTTCATCAAGTCCAACCCTTCGCCGGAGGTTATCATCCTTTCCGGTGATCATATCTACAGCATGGACCTCGAAGACCTGCTCCAGGCCCATCGCCGCAAGAAGGCGGATATGACCGTGGCCACCATGGTGGTCTCCCGGGAGCAGATCCACCAGTTTGGCACCGCTATCACCGACGCCGACGGCCGGGTGGTGGAGTGGGAGGAAAAACCGGTCCATCCCCGCACCGACCTGGCTTCCATGGGTATTTACGTGGTCAGCACCGATTACCTCCTGCGCACCCTGGAGACCCACCTGGAAGACATGGACTTCGGTCGCGACATCATCCCCCGGGCCATTGACCATGACCAGGTCTATGCCTACCCCTTCCGGGGTTACTGGCGCGATGTCGGGACCATCCAGGCCCTGTGGGAAGCCAATATGGACATCCTGCGGCCGGATGCACCCCTTTCTCCGCAAGCCTGGGGTATTCGTCCCAATCCCGAGGCCGATGGCCTGCCCTTTGACCGGTATCCGGTCCGCCTCCTGGGTTCAGGCCGGGTGCAGAATTCCCTGGTGGCCGCCGGCTGTGTTATTGAAGGGAAGGTGATCAATTCGGTCCTCTCTCCCGGGGTCCGGGTGGGGCCGGGAGCGGTGGTCCGGGATTCGGTCCTTTTCCACGATTGCCAGGTGGCCTCGGAAGCCGTGGTGGACTTGGCGATCCTCGACAAGCAGGTGCACGTGGGTTCGGGAGCCGTGGTTGGTTGCGGGGATGAGGCGGAAAAGAATCAGGCCAACCGGGAATATCCCAAGCATCTGTACACGGGGATCAGTCTGGTCGGCAAGGGAGCCCATATCCCGGTATCGTCCCGGATCGGCCGTAACTGCATCATCAGCCCCGGGCGCCGGGTCGCCGAATTTCCCGACGTCAACGTGGCCAGCGGGGAAACCGTTTAACGTAAGCGATCACAGGGCACCGCCGAAAGCGGCGATCGGGCCGGCTCACTTGATGTACGCTTCGCCGTCGCGCTCACCACAACCTGCGGCACCCTGCGAGTGCTTACCATTAACCCAAGCAGACGCACCGCGCCTTCGGGCGATCAGCCAGGCTTGAGTACCCATGCGGCGCCTGACTGATCACCCGAATCTGCGGCACGGCTCTTGGGTTACGGCCCGTTAGATCAACAGGTTGCTGGCCCTGGTGAACGGTTACTAACCATGGTGGGGCAATTCCTCCGGTAAATCCGTTAATCCGTAACCCTTTCTGATAAACGTTCAGCCGTGCCCCGTGATCGCTTAGCGCAGGGTGGCGATGAAGTCGCTCACCGCCGCCGGCCCGTGTTCTTCCACCAGGCGGATGGTGGCCGAGCCGATGACGGCGATATCGGCCTGGCCGCGCAGCATTTCCACATCCTGCCGGTCGGCGATGCCGAAACCCACGGCCAAAGGCAGGTCGGTGGCGCGGCGGCAACGGGCGATATAATCGGTGAATCTTTTATCGAAACTGGTCTTGGCCCCGGTGACCCCCCGGCGGGCCACGCAGTAGATAAAACCGTCTCCGTGGCCGGCCAGTGTCGCCATGCGCTCATCGCTGCTGGTGGGGGCAAAGATTTGAATCGGCGCCAATTCCAGGCGGCGGCAAGCCGCCAGGTAGTCCGCTCCCTCCTCCGGGGGCAGATCGGGGATGATCAGCCCCCGGACCCCGATTTCCCTGGTTTTGTCCAGAAATTCCGTTACTCCGTACTTGAACAGAATATTGTAGTAGGTCATGAAGAGGAAAGGGATCCGGTGTTTGGCGGCCATTTCGGCGGCAAACTCCAGGCATTGTCGGACTTTGATCCCGCCGGCGATGGCCTCCTGGTTGGCCCGGAGAATTACCGGTCCGTCGGCCACGGGTTCGGAAAAGGGGATCTGCAGTTCGATGATATCCACCCCCCGCTCCACCATCCGGGCGATGACTTCCCGGTTGACCTCAAACGAGGGATAGCCAAGGACCAGGTGGGTCATCAGCAGAATTTCCCGGTCAGCCAGGGTATGCTTTATTTCTTGTGCCAGAGTCATGTTGATAAACCTGTGCTTTTAACGGTGTAGGCAATCACCGGGCACCGCATCTTGCAGCGATCGGGCCGGCTCACGGTACTGATGTACGCATCGCCGCCGAGGCTCGCCGCACCTTGCGGCACCCTGCGACCGCTTACCTTTTTGGCCCCATGATCATTTACCATTTAACGGTTGCCGGTAAATCTGGCGATGGTGGTCAACGGGGCGGCCGGCCGCCGGGGGCAGCGGGCGACCGCCTGAAAGTCGCGAGAGCCACCGGAGTCAGGGGGTGTATTCCTCGCCCTTGGACCTGATAAATTCCTTCCAGGAAGGGTCGTTAAAGGCGTGGGCGATGGTGAAGATATCCTTGTCGCCCCGGCCCGACTGATTGATGATGATTGCCTGGTCCGGAGGCAGTTCTCCGGCTTCCTTGAAGGCCTGGACAAAGGCGTGGGCCGATTCCAGGGCGGGAATAATCCCTTCGCTGGCCATGGTCAGCTGCAGGGCTTCCATTACTTCGGTGTCGGTGGCGGCGGTGCAGCGGACCAGGCCCCGCTCACACAGATCGGCCAGCATCGGCGAGACCCCGATGTAATCCAGCCCGGCGGCCACCGAATGGGTGTCCAGCATCTGGCCGTCGTCATCCTGCAAAAACATGGTTTTATAGCCCTGGGCAACCCCCGGGGTGGCGGTGGGGGCGCCGGCGGGGAGGGTGGCAAGCCGGGTAGCGTGCTGGCCGGTGTCAAGCCCTTTACCGCCGGCTTCCACTCCCACCAGTTCCACCCCGGGGTCGTCGATAAAGCCCTGGAAGATGCCCATGGCGTTGGACCCTCCGCCGACACAGGCATAAACCCGGGCCGGCAGCCTGCCGTGGGCGGCCATGATCTGCCCGCGCACCTCGTCGCCGATGATCTTCTGGAACCAGGCCACCATGGTGGGAAAAGGGTGGGGGCCGCAGACCGTGCCCATCACGTAGTGGGTGGAGTCCATGTTGGCCACCCAGTCCCGGAAGGCTTCATTGATCGCGTCCTTCAGGGTTCTGGAGCCGGAGGTTACCGGCACCACGGTGGCTCCCAGTTTTTCCATCCAGAAGACATTGGGGCGCTGGCGCTGGACATCTTCCTCGCCCATGTAAATGGTGCATTCAAAACCGAACTTGGCGGCCATGGTGGCGGTGGCCACCCCGTGCTGGCCGGCGCCGGTCTCGGCAATTACTCTGGTTTTGCCCATGCGCCGGACCAGCAGGCCCTGGCCCATGACGTTGTTGGCCTTGTGTGCCCCGGTATGGTTGAGATCCTCGCGCTTGATGTAAATCCGGGCGCCGCCATAGCGGCGGGTCAGATTTTCGGCAAAAGTCAGGGGGGTGGGGCGGCAGGAATAACTGCCCATCAAGTCGACATACTGGCGCCAGAAGGCGGGATCGGCCTGGGCTTCGGTGAAGAAGGCATTGAGCTGGCGGAAGGTTTCGTGCAGGATTTCCGGTACGAAGGCTCCGCCCCAGTTTCCGTAATAACCTGTTTTCATAAATTTATTTTCCCTGCAAGGGCTCAGCGGTACCGATTTTGCCGGGCTGAACCTTTATGGCTTGTAGTATCCAGGATTGGCAGGTACCTGGAGGAAATGATGGGCACGGATACGATTGCGTTTGGCCAATCTACCGCAAAGACCGGTTTTTGTAAATGTATGCCGGGGTAGTTTAAATCACGAAGAATTTAAGGCGGCGCGCACCTTGGCCGCCAGTTCGGCCATGGCGAAGGGTTTTTGCAAAAAATGGATGCCGTTTTGCAGCATACCGTTTTGGGTGACGATGTCTGCCGGATAGCCGGACATGAACAGGCAGCGAACATCCGGCTGGATTTGGCGTATTTTTTCCGCCAGCTCCCGGCCGTTGCTATCCGGCAACATCACGTCGGTGAGCAGCAGGCTGAGCCGGCCCCGGTGTTTTACGGCTTCTTCCACGGCTT
>PWOG01000314.1 GCA_003557565.1 Desulfobulbaceae bacterium | reverse complement strand
GGCTGTAGCGTCTATTGTGGCGATGGTCGAGCCGGTCACCGCTTCGCTGTTCGGCGTGGTGATTTTAAATGAAAGCCTGGCCGCACTGCAGATCTTCGGTATGGGACTGATTCTGGTCACAGTTACGGCGCTGAGCGTATATTCGAGCGCCAAAAAAGAACCCCTTACGACTAAATCACTAGCTGAATAGCACTTGGGTCTGGAATTAAGCGGGCTGTTACCGTACTCCACGAGCCGGAGTTTTTTCGTTGACAAGCCGGCATGGGACCGCTAGTTAATTATTAGGAATAGTCTCTAAACTTAAAAAGTTGCCAAAGTTTCCTAAGCGGGGTTCCTGCTGTGCATGAGCGGCTTGCCGATTTTGAAAATCGTTGCCGGGAAAATGGTCTGAAAATTACCCATCAGCGCCTGGAAATCTACCGGGAGTTGCTCTCCTCCACCGACCACCCTTCGGTGGAAGCCATTTTTCAGCGGGTGCGCCGGCGCCTCCCCACCATCTCCATTGATACCGTCTACCGTACGCTGGCCATGCTTGAGCAGGCCGGCATGATTCATCGCATCCAAACCTCGGAAGGTCTTGCCCGATATGAATCGGACTACGGGCTGCACCATCATCTGTTCTGCAATAATTGTCATGAAATCGTGGATTTCACCTGGGAGTTGTTTGACGCCATGGCTCCGCCCCCGGAGGTGGAGTCCTGGGGGGCGGCCCGAAAAAAAAATATCGTGATTACTGGCATCTGCCGGCAGTGCTCCGAACGGGAGCAAAAATGAGATTTTTTTTCTTGCTCAATCGGAAACTTTCCTAGATAGTATAAATAACTAATGCATGTTTTGTGTTATGCTCTCCAAGAGCCCTTTGCCAGCCTTTAACCACCACCCGAAGGAGAATGACGATGAGCGAACTCAGCAAGTGCCCGGTCACCGGCAAAACCGGCGGCACCACCGCCGGCCAAGGACCCTCAAACCGTGACTGGTGGCCCAACCAGCTCAATCTCGGCATCCTGCACCAGCACGCCCCGGCCTCCAATCCCTTGGGGCCTGATTTCAACTATGCCGAAGAATTCAAAAAACTGGATCTGGCCGCCCTGAAGAAGGACTTGGTCGCCCTGATGACCGACTCCCAGCCGTGGTGGCCGGCCGACTGGGGCCACTACGGCGGCCTGATGATCCGCATGGCCTGGCACAGCGCCGGCACTTACCGCAGCGGCGACGGCCGGGGCGGCGGCAGCACCGGCAACCAGCGTTTTGCCCCGGTCAACAGTTGGCCCGACAACGCCAACCTCGACAAGGCGCGCCGGCTGCTCTGGCCCATCAAGCAGAAATACGGCAACCGGATCTCCTGGGCCGACCTGATAATCCTGGCGGGCAACTGCGCTCTCGAATCGATGGGCTTCAAGACCTTCGGTTTCGGCGGCGGCCGCACGGACATCTGGCAACCGGAAGAGGATATCTACTGGGGGGCGGAAGCCGAATGGCTGGGCGACAAACGCTACAGCGGCGACCGCCAACTGGAGACCCCCCTGGCCGCCGTTCAGATGGGGCTGATTTATGTAAATCCCGAAGGCCCCAACGGCAACCCCGATCCGGTGGCCTCGGGCCGGGACGTGCGGGAAACTTTCGCCCGCATGGGGATGAACGACGAAGAAACCGTGGCCCTGACGGCCGGCGGCCACACCTTCGGCAAGTGCCACGGCGCCGGCGATCCCAGCCTGGTCGGCCCGGAACCCGAAGCCGCGCCGCTGGAAGAGCAGGGTCTGGGCTGGAAAAACGCCCTGGGTACCGGCAAGGGCGGGGATACTATTACCAGCGGTATCGAAGGGGCCTGGAAACCCAATCCCACCCAATGGGACATGGGCTATCTCAACACCCTGTTCAAATACGAGTGGGAACTGGTCAAGAGCCCAGCTGGCGCCAATCAGTGGCTGGCCAAGGACGTCGACGAAGAGGATATGATTGCGGACGCCCATGACCCGTCCAAAAAGCACCGGCCCATGATGACCACTGCGGACCTGTCCATGAAGTTCGACCCGATTTACGAACCCATCGCCCGACACTACCAGCAGAACCCGGAGGAGTTCGCCGATGCTTTCGCCCGGGCCTGGTTCAAGCTGACCCACCGCGACATGGGGCCCAAGTCCCGTTACCTGGGCCCGGAAGTCCCGGCCGAGGACCTGATCTGGCAGGATCCCATTCCCGCCGTCGACCACCCCCTGATCGACGGCCAGGATATTGCCCGGCTTAAGGCCAGGGTTTTGGCCTCGGGCCTGTCCATCGCCGAACTGGTCGCCACCGCCTGGGCCTCGGCCTCTACCTTCCGGGGCTCGGACCAGCGCGGCGGCGCCAACGGCGCCCGCATCCGCCTGGCCCCGCAAAAGGACTGGGAGGTCAACCAGCCGGAGCAACTGGCCAGGGTGCTGGACGCGCTGGCAACCATCCGGCAGGAATTCAACGATGCCCAGACGGGCGGCAAGAAAGTGTCGCTGGCGGATCTTATCGTCCTGGCCGGTTGCGCGGCGGTTGAAGCGGCGGCCAAGGCTGCCGGACACGCCATCGAAGTGCCCTTCACACCGGGTCGCACGGACGCCTCCCAGGAGCAGACCGACGTAAAATCGTTCTCGCTGATGGAGCCCGAAGCCGACGGTTTCCGCAATTACCAGAGGCAGGAATACACCGTCCCGGCCGAGGATATGCTGGTGGACAAGGCCCACCTGCTGACCCTGAGCGCCCCGCAGATGACGGTGCTGGTCGGCGGCCTGCGGGTGCTGGGCGCCAATGCCGGCCAGTCCCGGCATGGCATGTTCACCAATCAGCCCGGGAAGCTGAGCAACGACTTCTTCGTTAATCTGCTGGACATGAACACCGTCTGGAAGCCCACCTCGGAGTCCAGGGACACCTTTGAGGGGCACGACTATCGCACGGGCGATCTCAAGTGGACCGGCACTCGCGTTGATCTGGTTTTCGGTTCCAACTCCCAACTGCGGGCCCTGGCCGAAGTCTATGCCCAGGATGACGCCCGGGAAAAATTCGTCCACGACTTCGTCGCCGCCTGGGACAAGGTCATGAACCTGGACCGCTTCGACCTTGTCTGATCTGGATCTACTGCTAACTGGAGAAAAACATGAAAATACATGAATACTTTGCTAACACCCGGGGCCGGGGAGTACTGGCCACCGCCGCCGCCGACGGCAAGGTCGACGCCGCCGTTTACAGCAGCCCCCATTGCCTGGAGGAGGGAACGGTGTCCTTTGTAATGCGCGACCGGCTTTCCCATCGCAATGTTCAGGAAAATCCTTACGCGACTTTTCTGTTCATCGAAGAAGGCCCGGATATCCGCGGTGTCCGCCTGTTTCTTAAAAAAACCAAGGAAGAGACCGACCCCGAAAAAATCAAGGGCTTAAAGCGCCGGCACCTAACACCGGAGGAAGATCAGGCGCTGGGCCCGACCTTCCTGGTTTCCTTCGCGGTGGAAAAAATCCTGCCCCTGGTGGGCTCCGACCCGGCAAACGTGCCGATCAGCTGAACCGCGCCGGTCCTTCCCTTCATGAGTCGTTTCATTTTTGCTTCCGGATTTATTTTTTCGTAAATCCGGAAGCCGCATTTTTGTAATAATTGCAGGGCCGGGAAGAAGGCCTTGACAGCCAAACAAGCCCCACCCCATAATGATGCTGACCGGCAGCGGTAACCCGCAGCCTTGGAACACCCAAGTGACAAGGAGGGAGGAGATGCCGAAGCAAGTGGAGGTGGTCATAATCGGGGCGGGCAGCGCCGGGCTTTCGGCGATGAGCGAAGTCAGAAAAAAGACCGACAACTTTGTCCTGATCAATCAGGGACACTACGGCACCAGTTGTGCCCGGGTCGCCTGCATGCCCACCAAGGCGTTGATTGAAGCGGCCAGGGCTTGCCAGGGCCGGCATTTTCTTGCCGAACTGGGGCTGAAGGGCGCAGATGAGCTGATCATTGACCGCCCAAGAATATTCGAGCATGTCCGGAGCTTGCGGGACGGTTTCACCAACGGCATGATCAAATCCACCGAAAAACTGGGGGATAAAAACATCGCCGGCCATGCTCGTTTTATTGATCCTGAAACCATCGAAGTCAACGGCCAGACCATCAAAACCGACCGGACCATCATCGCCACCGGCTCCAGTTCAATCGTGCCCCCGGCCTGGCAGGCATTCAGCGACCGGCTCATTACCACCGAGGAAATTTTCGAGCTGGCCGATTTACCGGACACCTTGGCGGTCATCGGTCTGGGGCCGACCGGCCTGGAAATGGCCCAAGCCCTGGCGCGGTTGGGAATCCGGGTGGTGGGGGTGGAACAGGGGGAAACCATCGGTGGCCTTTCCGATCCCGAGGTTTCCGCCGCCATGGCAGGGATCCTGCGCCAGGAAATGGCGCTCCATACCGGAGTGACGGCGGAACTGGAAGCGGCGGGGGAAGGCCTGGAAATCACCATCGGAGATGAGAAGCTGCCGGTGGCAAAGGCACTGGTCACCATGGGCCGGCGGCCGAATCTCGACGACCTGGGGCTGGAAAACCTGGGTCTGAAAATTGATAACCAGGGCCGAATTCCCTTTGATCCCGCCACCATGCAGGTGGGTGACCTGCCGGTTTTCATCGCCGGCGATGCCAACAACGACCGGCCGCTGCTCCACGAAGCCCTCGATGAAGGCCATATCGCCGGCTTCAATGCCGCCAGCGACAAGATGATCTGCTTTCGGCGGCGCTCTCCTCTGTCCATTACCTTTACCGAACCCGATATCGTCATCGTCGGCCAGGGTTATGAACAGCTTGCAGGGCTCAAAGACCGGGTAATCGGCAGCAGCGATTTTGCCGGCCAGTCCCGGGCTCGCATGAACAACAGCGACCGGGGTTTCCTGCGCATCTATGCCCGCCGCAACGACGGCCTGGTGCTGGGGGCGGAAATGGCGATTCCGGCCGCCGAGCATGTCGGCCACCTGTTTGCCTTTGCCATCCAGAAAAAGGCCACGGTTTCCGACCTGCTCCGGATCCCCTTTTATCATCCGGTGATCGAAGAGGGGGTACAGGCCGCCCTCCGGGATTTGCATAAACAGATCAACCTGACCGGGGCCTCGGAAATCGAACTGCTGCGTTACCACAGTCAGCCAACTTAAGTTATCGTTGTAGCAGTTTGTCTGGTCTGGCGCACGGTTACGAACCTCAACGAAAACCCCTGCGATTATAAAACAGTCAATTGGAGCGACAGGCTGATCAAGACCGGCAGGCTGTATTAATCCGTTTGCCCTTGGCCGCCCCGGCTTTGGTCCGTGGGTGCCGGCCACCAAATTTCAGTACGGCTGAATCCAGGCCCCGCCTGGGCCTGGGTTATTAATTTGGGTGAAAGGAAACTTTGATGAGAAAAATCGGTCATCATACCCGCGTCAAAAGATTTTTTAAGGATATCTCGGTCCACACTCCTTTCACCAAAATGGTATTTCTGTTAATCGTACTGTGGTTAATATTTTCCGCCGGGGTATATCTGGCCGAGCGCGGTATTGAAGGGACCTCCATCGCATCATATGGAGAGTCCCTGTATTGGGGAGTAGCCGCCTTTTCCACCGCCGGAATCGCCGACCAGCCGGTCTCCGGGGCTGCCCAGTTAATCGGCGGACTGTGGATAGTCATCGGCTCGGTGCTGTTCTTCGGAACCATTGTGGCAACGGTCACGACCTATTTCATGAGACCAATGCTGCGGCCCCACAAAAGGATAATCGACACGATAGAATACAACCTGGAGCAGCTCGATGACCTGTCGGTGGAGGAACTTGACTTACTTAAAAACACGATCGACATGCTTATCGTTCATGTTGAACATATAAAACAGGGGCATTCAAGATAACGGCCCGATTCCGAATAACCAACATTTTACCTGCCGTAAGCAATCACAGGGCACCGCATCTTGCAGCGATCGGACCAGCTCACGTACTTATGTACGCATCGCCGCCCCGCTCGCCGCAACCTGCGGCACCCTGTGACCGCTTACCTTTTTGGCCCCGTGATCACTTACTGCCTGCCTGCTGCTCCTTGCCTTTGACAATTACTTATGAATATGTTCAATAATTTGAACCAGCATAATTTGTCAGCAGAGTTACCCTGGCAACGCCAAGCGATCACAAGGAAAAAATGAATAAACAGATAATTGCAATCACCCTGATGATTCTGGCGATGACCGCTTCCGCGGCCGCCGCAGCCGGGCCGATGCCCCAGGCGCTGACCCAGGGAAAAGGGTACATCGGCGCTAATTATACTGAATTGACCTACGACCAGGACGGCATGGCCAAAGATCCGGAACCCACGGTGCTGGTCGGGCGGCTGGGCTATTTCATCATCGACCAGGTCGCGGTTGAAGGCCGGCTGGGGTTCGGGCTTTCAGACGACACCGTACAGGTGGACACCAACGGCTCCACCAAAGTGGAATTCGAAATCGACCGGCTGTCCGGGGTCTATCTTTTAACCCACCTGCCCATCAGCGACGGGCTATCATTTTATGGTCTGGTGGGCTATACCAAGGCAAAAATTACCCCCCGCGGCTATGCACTGTCGGACACCGAAAACGGATTTTCCTACGGCTTCGGCGCGGAGCTCCACAGTTCCGACCAGTTCGGGCTCAATCTCGAATACACCCAGTACCTGGACGAAAAGGGTTATGACCTCTCGGGCATCAGTCTTGGCGCAAAAATATACTTCTGAAGTTTAAGGGGTATCCGGGTAATCGCGGGGGGCGGCGGCCCTCCCGGCAGAAGATAAGAGCCGGGGCTGATCAGATGTAAATGATCACGGGGACAAAATGGTAAGCGGTCACAGGGTGCCGCAGGTTGTGGTGAGCGGGGCGGCGAAGCGTACCTTAGTACGTGAGCCGGCCCGATCGCCGCAAGATGCGGTGCCCTGTGATCGCTTACGGTTAGATAATTAGCTGAAAAAGCAGGGGCAGGGTAACAAAGGACAGCAAAATACCCAGCCCCACCATGGCGGCGGTGAGTTTGGGAGAAAGGCCGGCCACCACCGCCAGGGCGCCGGCGGAGACCATGGGAGGCATGCCGGCCTCGAAGACCGCCACCTGGACGGCCAGGCCTTCAAGGCCCATGGTTTTCACCGCCAGCAGAGCCAGCAGCGGCGCCAGGCAAAGTTTGATGGCCAGCCCCAGGCCCATGGGAGCCAGTACCTCGCGGTTGAGGCGCAGGGTAAGCTGCAGGCC
Organism: Desulfobulbaceae bacterium; assembly: GCA_003557565.1. Taxonomy (GTDB): domain Bacteria; phylum Desulfobacterota; class Desulfobulbia; order Desulfobulbales; family Desulfurivibrionaceae; genus Desulfurivibrio. Next base: position 1,779 of record PWOG01000314.1, on the reverse strand, counting down.
CACGGCGATCATCACCACCGGCACCAGGGTGGCGGCCAGGCTTTCCAACAGGGCGGTAACAGGCTCCGGCGGTGACCACGAGCTTAGCGCCAGGGCCAGCAGCAGGGCCAGAAACGGTGGGAAAGTGCCGATTTTTTTGCCAACCGTCCGCAGGGTGGGGCTTTCTCCCTGACTGCCGTAAATGGCCACCACCAAAGAGCCGTAGGTGGCCAGCGCCAAAAAGGAGCCAAACTGGTCGTAGATCAGGGCGAAGGGAATGCCGGCCTCGCCGAAAAAGGCGTTGACCATGGGAATGCCCAGGAATGAGGTGTTGCCCAGGGGCACCAGCAGCAGCAGGGCGCCGGTGATCTCCCGGCTCCAGGCCAGGGCCCGGGCCAGCAGCAGCACCGCCAGGGCCGAAACCGCCAGCATCCCCCAGGGCAGCAGGGCCGGTACCAGCAGCTGACGGGAAAACTCCAGCTGGGGCACCTTGAGCAGCACCAGGGCCGGCAACGAAACGTAGATGACAAAAAGGTTCAGAGTCTGGGCGGCGTCTTTGGGCAACTGCGGCAGCCGCTGCAGCAGCAGGCCGATGAGCAAAAAAGAAATGGTCAGGATGAAGTTTTCCACGCTGGCTGCCCTTAAATATCCCGCTTATTCCGCCTGAGCCTTTTTTTCCAGCTCTTCCCAGCGCTGGTAGGTTTTTTTAAGCTTCGCTTCCAGGTCCTGCAGGCGCTGCTGGTGGTCAATGATCTCCTCGTCCGGGCGGCGGTAAAATTCCGGCTCCGCCATCACGGCGGTCAGTTGCTCCTGCTCGGCCTCCAAAACTTCCAGCCTGGCCGGCAGTTTTTCCAGTTCATGTTTTTCAGTGAAACTCAGCCGGGGGCGCTCCTTGCCGGACGCCCGCCCTTCCCCCTTTTTGCCGCCGGTCTTACCTTCGGCTGCCCGGCCGCTTGCGGCTTTATCACCACTGCCGGGCTTGCCCTTTCCTGTTTTGACGCCACCGGCCTGCTCCCCCGCCCCCTTGCCGGCATCCTCGCCTGCCTTCCGTTGCGTGAGCCAGTCCTGGTAACCACCGGCATATTCCACCACCCTCCCCTCGCCCTCGAAGACCAGGGTGCTGGTGACCACGTTGTCCAGAAAGGCCCGGTCGTGGCTGACCAGCAGCAGGGTGCCCTGAAAGTCCAGCAGCAGTTCCTCCAGCAACTCCAGGGTTTCCACGTCGAGATCGTTGGTGGGTTCGTCCATCACCAGGACATTGCAGGGGCGGGTAAAGAGCCGGGCCAGCAGCAGCCGGTTCTTCTCGCCGCCGGAAAGGATCTCCACCGGAGAGCGGGCCCGGTCCGGAGTAAACAGAAAATCTTTCAGGTAGCCCAGCACGTGGCGGGACTGGCCGTTGATGATCACCATGTCCCGGCCCTCGGCCAGGTTTTCAGCCACGGTGCGGGCCGGATCAAGCTGTTCGCGCTGCTGGTCGAAGTAGCAGATTTCCAGGTTGACCCCCAGGCGCAGATGGCCGGCGGTGGGCGCCAGTTGACCCAGCAGCAGCCGCAGCAGGGTGGACTTGCCCACCCCGTTGGGACCGATGATTCCCACCTTGTCGCCACGCATGATGGTGGTGTTGAGCCGGGTTATCACCGGGCTCTCTTCGTAGGCAAAAGAACCTTCCTTGGCCTCGGCCACCAGGCGGCCGGAACGGGAGCCGTCCTGTACCTGCATCTTGACCTTGCCGCCCTGCTCCCGCCGGGCCGAGCGCTGCTGGCGCATCTGCTTCAGGGCTTCCACCCGGCCCTGGTTGCG
>PWOG01000239.1 GCA_003557565.1 Desulfobulbaceae bacterium | reverse complement strand
GAACAGGTGGGTACGGCATCGGGGGGCGGCGGCTGACGAAAGGTGCAGCGGTAACAGGAGGATTCATGCGGGACCACGGTCATGGTCTGGCCATCGAAACGGAGGATGCCGCCGTGGGAAAAAGGAATATTTTCCATCACGCAGGCGTCATTGACCAGAAACTTGGTGGGAAAGTTGTCGGTGCCGTCAATAACGAAATCATAGTCCCTGATCACCTCCCGGATATTGTCCGCACAAAGCAGCATCCGGTGGGTTTGTACCTTGACATCGGGGTTGATGGCCACCATCTTTTCTGCGGCGGAATCTACCTTTGCCCGGCCCACATCCTGGGTGTGGTGAGCAATCTGGCGTTGCAGGTTGGAAAGATCCACCACGTCGCCATCGACGATGCCGATGGTGCCGATCCCGGCGGCGGCCAGATAAAGGGCCGCCGGCGAACCCAGGCCGCCGGCGCCGACGATCAGCACCCGGGCGCCCGCGATCTTTTCCTGTCCTTCCACTCCTACTTCCTGCAAAATAATGTGCCGGCTGTACCGTTCCAGCTGCTGTGGTGAGTAATCCATAAAATCACGCGCTCCCTATGGCCTGTTCCAGGTCCCGTTGCAGATCTTCGCTGTCTTCGATCCCGGTTGAAATCCTGATCATCCCTTCACCCACCCCCATGGCTTCCCGCTCCTGCTGGGAAAATTCCGTAAAGATGGTGGAGGCGGGGTGGATGGCCAGGGTCTTGTTGTCGTTGATGTTGGTGGCCCGTTTAATCAGTCGCAATCTGTCCAGGCAGGCGAAGCATTCCCGCCGCCCGGCCAGCTCAAAGGTAAGAATGCCGCCATAGCGGCCGCCAAACTGGTTGCCGGCCAGTTCATGATAAGGGCTGCCGGGCAAACCGGGGTAGTTCAGCGCCCGTACCCCCGGCAGTTGTTTGAGGAACCGGGCCAGGGCAAGGGCGTTATGACAGCTTTTCTCCACCCGCAGGGCCATGGTTTCCAGGCCCAGGGTCTGGAGCCAGGCATTGTGGGGCGCCAGGCAGGCCCCGATGTTACGGGAAATTTCCCGGCGCAGGGCAACTATGAAAGCAAAAGGGCCAAATCCCTTGGCAAACTCCGCCAGCCGGGGGGATTTGCTCCAGGGAAAGCTGCCATGATCGATGATAAGCCCCCCAACGGTGGTGCCGCCCCCGGAGATATATTTAGTGGAGGAGACAATCTCGATATCGGCGCCCAGTTCCCCGGCCCGACACAGATAAAAGGTGGTGGCGGTATTGTCCACCACCAGGGGCACTCCCCTCTCCCGGCAGATAGCGGCCAGGGCTGGAATATCGGCCACTTCCAGCTGCGGGTTGGTGATGCTTTCACAAAAAACGGCCCGGGTATCGGCGTCCATGGCCGCAGCCACCGCCGCATGGTCGTCCATGTCCACAAACCGGGTTTCAAGTCCCCATGGGGCCAGGGTGTGGGTCAGCAGCGAGGTGGTGTTGCCAAACAGGGAGCGGGCGGCGACAATATTGGTACCGGCCCCGGCCAGGGCCATGATAGCCGTGGAAATCGCCGCCATCCCCGAAGACAGCGCCACCACCCCCACTCCCCCGGCCAGGGACTGCACCCGGCCTTCAAGTTCGGCCACGGTGGGATTTGTTATCCGGGAATAGGAATGGGCCGCCTTGCGGCCGGCGAAAGCAGCGGCAATATCCTCGGCGGAGGCAAAATCAAAAGAGACCGTGTCGTAGACCGGACCCCGAAGAGCGCCGTGGGCCTGGTCGGCAACACCACCGCCGGCACCGTGCACGGCCCTGGTGGCAAAACCGTTCATCAGGCGCCGCCGCCCATGAAATAAAGAAACTCCACGCTATCGCCTTCCTGGAGCTCCCGGCTGTCGAATTCACCCTTGTCCACAAAAGCGCCGTTAACCTGAACTGCCACCATATCCGGAGATTCCACGTTCTGGCTGGCCAGAACGTGGGACACATTCAACTGCTCCGCCGAAAATTCCTTGGCTTCGCCATTAACCTTAATCTGCATGACTAACCTCACAAATTGTCGGCCCGGGCCGACTTTTATTGGTATTTAAAAAATTATCGACGTGGCAAAGTAAAATACCCCGTCGATCGTCTACACCCGGCGGTTGCTGGTCTCCACGCAATTCGCCGGATTCCACATTTTTTAGTAATCCGCCAAGACTGAACTGCTTTTTCCAGCTTGTGGTTTCTGACCATATATGCCATGAACGCCCGGGTTTATCAACAAAAATAAACCCTGAACACCCTTTTTAAAAGCTTGTAACCTGGGAACAATGTGGCATAAAAACGTGTTTTTTCCTGTTTGACCAAACAATGTGACCAGTACCGGCCAGTAAACTTCAGTTTTTCCGGGGGACGCACCTGCCAAACAGCAGTTCCTGCTTTTTTGCCGACTCCCGTAAAGGCGGAGTTGTTTTCTTGATATTTTTTTCTTTTCCCCCTGTGCTCACCCATCACTACGTGGTAAACTTACCGTCATAAAAAAACACGGTACTAAAATAAAAAGCGAACATATTTCTGCGATATTTCTTAATTTCTTAATAAATCTTTACCTTGGCCGGTTACTTTGAACAGTTGATTTTCCGGCACGAAAACAAAAGGCAGCCGGATGAAGATAGCCACCGCCTACAGTAATCAGTCAACCACCCAAACCGCCGCGCTGGAGGCCTGCCATGAGTTGCGCCGGCGACTGGGCGCCCGGCCTGATGTACTTTTTGTCAACTGGTCAACACATTATAACGGTTCCCGGTTAAGGGAGGTTCTGGCCGGGGAATTTGCCGGCTGCCGGATCCAGGGATCGAGTTCCTGCCAGGGCGCCATGACCGAGGAAGGGGTTATCTCCCAAGACGGTCGAGGGTTGGCCATGTTGGGCCTGGTTGACCCTAAAGGAAATTTCGGCACAGCCGGCGGTGAACTGGGTGATACCCCCAGGGAAAACGCCGCCAAAATCGTTCTTGAATCCATTGAAAGCGCCGGGCGCCCGGGGGAAATGCCGGACCTGGTACGAATCTCCGCCACCCCGGGCGATGAAGACAGGGTAATTGCCGGCATTGAGGATGTGCTCGGCCGCGAGGTTCCCATTATCGGTGGCAGCGCCGCCGATAATGAAGTCCAGGGTGACTGGGAGATCATATCCCAGGACCGGCATTGGCGCCAGGGGCTGGTGATCACGGTTTTCTACCCTTCCACTACGGTGGCATACTCCTTTCATAACGGCTACAGCCCCACCTTGAGACGAGGACTGGTAACCAGCGCCAGCGGGCGAGTAATTGAAGAAATCGACCATCGCCCGGCGGCGGAGGTTTACAACGAATGGACCGGAGGGATAATCGAAAAAGCCCTGGGCAAACAGAGTCAGGTTCTGCACAACACCACCCTTTTTCCCTTGGGCCGGGTAGTGGGGGAAATCGGTGGAGTCCCCTATTTCAGCCTATCCCATCCTGATCGGGTCACCGGCAATGCCGGCCTGAGTCTTTTTACCGATATCAGTGTCGGCGACGAGGTGATACTGATGCAAGGTACCTTTGAAACCCTGATCTCCCGGGCCGGCCGGGTTGCTCAGTCGGCCCTGCAGGCCGGCCGGTTTTCCCCGGAGGACATCAGCGGCGCCTTGATTGTTTACTGTGCCGGCTGCATGCTCACCGTTCATGACCGGATCGACGAGGTGGTAAATTCTCTCAACCAGGCCATGGACAAAAAGCCCTTTCTGGGAGCTTTCACTTTCGGGGAGCAGGGATGTTTTGCCGGAGGCGAAAACCGCCACGCCAACCTGATGATTTCCGCAATCGTTTTCGGCAGTGACAAGTGAAATCCGCAGCCAACCAAACCTGACAAACCATGGCCATGCAATCCGTCAATAACGATGAAATACTGCGCGAAGCCCTGCTTGATCTGGCCAAGGCACGGGAGCTTGAAGAACACCAGCGACGTAAAACAGAAGCTTTGCTGGCCGGTCTGCGCGTGCTGATCAAACCCATGGAAAGCTCGCGGATGTTCAAGGAATTGCTGGCGGTCCTGCGGGAGATCCTCGACTTTGAAGAGGCCTTTGTCCTGATCCGCCGACCCGACGGATCCCTGCAACCCACAGTGGCCACCAGCGATGCCCTGATGTCCTGCCGCTGGCGACCCCGGAACCTGTTCCAGCGGGTACTTACCGGCAAACCCGCCACCGTATTTGATGTGCGCATGATCGAAGAGTGGCAACAGCAGCCCCCGGCGATCCTGGATATGGTATCCTCGGCCCTGCATGTTCCACTGCGCGAGGGTGAGCAGGCGGCGATCCTGGTCTGCACCCATTCCCGTCGCAGTTTTTTTAACCGCAACCACCAGCGTCTGGCGGAAAATTTCTCCACCCTGGCCTCCCAGGCCCTGCTCAACGCCGAACGCCAACAGATGGAAATCCAGCTCTTTTAGACCCGCAAAATGGAAGCCCTGGGCATGCTGGCCGGCGGCATCGCCCATGACTTCAATAATATCCTGACCCCGATCATCATCAACGCCCAGATGGCCAGACTGGAGGCACCAGACACCCCCACCCTCCAGCAAAGCCTGCAGCAGATCGAACAGGCCGCAGAACGGGCCGGTTCCCTGATCCAGCAAATTCTCGACTTCAACCGCCAGGGCAAACATGAACCCCAACTTATCCACTTGGGGACGGTCACCAAGGAAGCCTTGAAATTTCTGCGTTCCACTGTTGCCCCCAACATCGAAATGGAGTACACACAAAAAGTTGACAATGACATGGTGTCCGCCGACCCCACTCAGATTCTGCAGGTGATCATGAACCTGACCTTGAACGCGGCCCATGCCATGCAGGAAACCGGAGGCCGGCTGGAGATCGAGTTGAGCGCCGCCGACCAGCCTCCAGCCCTATTGCCACCCGATCAATGCGCGGGCACGAGCTGGCTCAGAATGATGGTCAGTGACACCGGCCCGGGAATAACCAAAGAAGATCTGGACCGGATCTTCGATCCCTTTTTTACCACAAAAGGCAAAGGGGAAGGGTCCGGAATGGGTCTGGCAGTGGTCCACGGCATCGTCAGCAAACATGGCGGTACCATCAGTGCATACAGCCAGCCGGGGCATGGGGCCAGTTTTGAAATTCTGCTGCCGGAGATCAGTAATCAGGCCAAAACCAGCACCAACCAGCCCCGGGAGTTCAACTTGCCCGGCGGACAGGAAAAAATTCTTCTTGTCGACGACGAGCTGGCGGTGGTGCAGGCCTTTGCCCCCAACCTGGAAAAACTCGGCTACAAGGTGGACACCGCCACCAGTGCCGAGCAGGCCCTGAAGATCATCAATCATAACTCCGGGGGCTATGATCTGCTGATTACCGACTACAACATGCCTGGGTTCAATGGATATGAACTGGCCCGGCAGGTAATGCAACTCAACCCGGAAATCCCGGTTATACTGTGCTCCGGCTTCAGCGAAGTGTTTGATGGAGCCACCAGCCAATACCCCAGGGTTGCTGCTTATATAACCAAACCGTTCAACATCGGTGAATTTGCCAATACAATCCGCAAAATCCTTGACGACCGACAAGCCACCTGACACACCAAATCCGGGTGTCACCAATCACCGTGCCAACAACCTTGGATCTTGCGGAACATAATCGAATATCCGTGGGTTGCCGGATTGCATGTCAACGGCCGGCGAGGCATAGTGATTAAATTGTGTGAGCTCGAGCACCGCCGTTTCGGCGATGCCAAGCTTTTGGTTAAGCAAAACTCAATCAAGGACAGGGAACAAACAAGATGGCCCGTATCCTGGTTATCGACGATGACAAGATGGTCTGCGACACCCTCCAAACCCTGATCAACTCCCAGGGCCACCAGACCGAAAGCGCCCTGACCCTGAAAGAAGGCCTGGCGCAAAGCATGTCCACCACCTTCGACCTGGTTTTTCTCGATATCAACCTCCCCGACGGCAGCGGTCTGGACGTGGTGGCAGAGTTCCATCGGGCCCCGTCCCAGCCGGAAGTAATCATTATCACCGGTGAAGGAGGGGCGGGCAATGCCGCCCTGGCCATGAAAAGCGAAGCCTGGGACTATGTCAGAAAGCCGCTTTCCATGCAGGACGTGCTCCTGCCCCTGACCCGCGCTTTGCAATACCGGCGGGAAAAGGCGGGGAAAAAGCTCCCCCGCGCCCTGCGACGCACAGAGATCATCGGCAACAGTCCACAAATCGACGCCTGCCTGGATCTGGTGGCCAAGGCGGCCGGAACCGACACCAGTGTCCTGATCAACGGGGAGACCGGCACCGGCAAGGAACTCTTTGCCCGAGCCATCCACACCAACAGTGAGCGGGCCGACCAGCCTTTCGTGGTGGTGGATTGCGCCGCCCTGCCCGCCTCCCTGGTGGAAAGTATTCTCTTCGGCCACGAAAAAGGCACTTTCACCGGAGCCGAACAGGCAAAGGATGGACTTTTTCATCAAGCCCACCGGGGCACGCTGTTCCTCGATGAGGTTGGAGAGCTGCCCCTGGAAACCCAGAAAAGTCTGCTGCGGGTTCTCCAGGAACAGCGATTCCGTCCGCTGGGCAGTTCCCACGAGGTGGAAAGCAATTTCCGGGTGGTAGCCGCCACCAATCGTGACCTGGAGGCCATGGCATCAGATGGCGGCTTCCGTTGGGATCTGCTCTACCGGCTCCGTGGTTTCACCATCTCCCTGCCGCCGCTGAACCAACGCGGCGACGATGTTGTTGAACTGGCCCTGTCCCAACTGACCAAACTCAGCAAGCATTACCGGATTCCCACCAAGGGAATCTGTCCCGGCTTCATGGAAACCCTGCGGGGCTATGACTGGCCCGGCAATATCCGGGAACTGTTTAACGCCGTAGGCTCCGCCTTTGTTAAAGCCCAGGATGAACCAACCCTTTTTTCCATGCACCTGCCCGCCAATGTTCGAGCCGGAGCCAAGTTCAAACAGGTCCGGGATCAAACCGAAGAGGACAAGGAAATATCCTTTGACCCGGAATCCGCCGTCAATCCCGCCCATCATCCTCCCCCACCACTGCAGAAAGTTCGCGAGGAAGCCCTGGCCCAAGCTGAACGCCGTTACCTTCACGAGCTGATCGATCTGGTCAACCGCAACATGGAACAAGCCTGCGTCATTTCCGGACTCTCCCGATCCCAGCTTTACCGTATTATGCAAAAGCACGGAATCAAGCGCTGATTTCTCACTGATATTGGCGACTGCCCCCTTTAATTGTGAGGAACGACGCGGATTTAGGTTTGTAGTTTGGTCGCGGTTTATGGTAAGTTGCCTGGATCAATATATGATGGCCCAAGCATTATACCACCGTGTGGCAACAGCCAAGCAGATAAAAAATTGCCGGCCAACACTGTATAATTTCGACGACAGGGAGGGATAAATGAAATTCATCGACGGCCTTACAGTTCAAAAAAGGCTTCTTATTCTGCTTGCCATACCACTTCTTTTTCTTTCCATTATTCTCATCAATGAATCATATGAACATTTTCTGGACCTGCGGCAGGCCAGAACCACTTTGGCCGTTGCCGACATTGCCGTACATGCGGCCAATATTGCCCATGAACTCCAGAATGAGCGTTCCCTGGCCGATGCTTACCTGGTCAGCCGAGGACAGCGAATGGGCGGCGAACTGGCCACTCAGCGCCGGGAAACCGATCGGGAAATAGACGCTTTTCGAGAACACCTTAACAGTACCGAAGCCCACCAGGAAATCCCCGAACTGGCAGCCCAGGTCCGGCAAACCGTGGACTTTTTGAATCGGTTGCAGGATGTGCGCCGCCAGGTTGACGGTCACAACATCGCCGGAGGTGAATCCTTTGTCGCCTATGCTGAAATTCTGGCCGAAGTACGGGCTACCCTGCGGGTTGTCTCCCAGGTGATTCCCAATCAGGAACTGATGCGGCTGATCGCCGCTCACTACAATTTTCTCGAGTTTGTCATGCGCTTACACGGTGAACGACTGTTGATGGTCAACACGTTCACCACCAATGAGTTCGCCCCCCTGGCCTTCATGCGCTTTGCCGAAAGTCTGGCTGAGCAGCGGGTCTACCTGGAGAGTTTTGAAACCCTGGCCGACCGCGAAATCCGCCAATATTACCAGAACAGAATGAATGAACCGGCCGTCGGCCGGGTCGCCGATCTGCGCCAGGTAGCCATTGATCATCGTTTCGGTGGCGGTTTTAATGTTAACCCAAACCGCTGGCAACAGGCCATTGATGGCAAAATAAGCCTGATGAATGACGTCGAGGAAGAGCTGATCCAGGATTACCGTGAACATGGCGAAAGCTACCGGGCGGAAAGTCTGCGGCAGTTGTGGGCCAAGCTCGGCACCGGTTTCGTAGTCTGGTGGACCACGGCCATCGCCGGAATTTTCGTCTCGCTCGGCCTGGTCCGCTTTCTGACCTCAATTTCTTCCGATATCAGCGACGGCACCGTCCAGGTGAGTTCGGCTTCCCAGCAACTGGCTTCCACCAGCCAGATGGTAGCCGACAGTTCGTCGCGTCAGGCGGCGGCAGTGGAGCAAACCTCGGCCTCCATGGAAGAGATGAGTTCGATGATCAATCGCGACGCCGACAACGCCCTGCAGGCCGATGCCCTGATGCGGGAGGCCAACGATGTCTTGAGTCAGGCTGACGGTTCCATGAAAAAGCTGACCGAATCCATGAACGAAATCAGCGACGCCTCCCTGGAGACCCAGAAGATCGTCAAAACCATCGACGAGATTGCCTTTCAAACCAACCTGCTGGCCTTGAACGCGGCGGTTGAGGCGGCCAGGGCCGGAGAGGCCGGGGCAGGATTCGCGGTGGTGGCCGATGAGGTCCGCAACCTGGCCCTGCGCGCCGCCGACGCGGCCCAGACCACCTCGACCCTGATTGAAGGCACGGTGCAAAAGGTCAAGGGGGGCACCCAACTGGTGGATGAAACCGGCGGCTCCTTCACCTCAGCCCGGGAATCGGTGCAGAAAATCGCCGTCCTGCTGGCGGAGATCGCCACCGCCTCCCGCGAGGAGGCCGAAGCCGGCAAACAGGTCAATGACGCCATCAGCCATATCGACAACGCCACCCAGGAAAACGCCGCCTCCGCAGAAGAGACGGCCTCAGCCGCCGAGGAGCTTTCCAGCCAGGCTGAATCCATCCAG
>PWOG01000200.1 GCA_003557565.1 Desulfobulbaceae bacterium | reverse complement strand
GGCTTCAGAGCTTTGTCCGAGGCATGGGCAATGATCAGGTGCGGGGCGCCGTGCAGGATTTTATCCTGCCCCTCTTCCCAGGCGTTGACTATTCCGGGAAAGGAGTTGGTTTCCCGCAGCCAGTCCACCGTCAGCTCGATCATCCGGCGCATCTCGGCGGGAGATTCGACAACCAGCCAGTTGGTGGGCTGGGCGTTTTTGGCCGACGGGGCCCAGCGGCTGATATCCAGCAGTTCCGTGATTACCTCCCGGGGTACGGGTTTGTCCTTGTAGGTGCGAATGCTGCGCCGGCTCCGGAGGAACTGGCCGGCGGCCTCCGGGCTGGGTTGTAGCTTGCGATCCAGCGGCAGACAGTTTTCCGGCCCCTGGTCCTTGAAGCTCAGGGCGCCATGGGGGCAGACCGCCAGGCAGTGACCGCAGTCAATGCAGATCCGGGCGGCCGCACGCCGGGTCGCCGGAAAGCCGTCATCCTCGCTTTCGCTTATCAGGCCGAACGGGCATTCCGCCATGCAGATGCCATCACGTTTGCATTTGGTCCGGTCAACGGAGATTAGTTCCATGCTCATTGATCTCCCTTGGAGAATGTGTAAATTAAACATAAGCGATCACGGGTCAACGCCGACAACGGCGATCGGCCCGATTCCCCGACTCCCCGACTCACTGATGCAGGCATCGTCGCCGGGACTGGCCGCAACTTACGGCACCCCGTGACTGCTTAAAAGACAAACCTGTGATTGGTTATAATTTAACCGGCCGTCTCGGTTTACGGTTTACCTTCCGGCAAATGCCGGCCATTCTACCCGGTACCGGTAACTAACGCAACGGTAGGGCAGACAAATCGTTAACCAAGCTTATTTCGGTTTTTTCCTGGGGGCGGCTGTAAGACTATACGCTAACGGACAGCAACATTAAAGGATTTATCAATGGATATTCGTGAAATGAAGTATGCAAAAATGGATCATCCCTCCATCAGGTCGGCCCTTTTTCACCCCCGGGATGACTGGCGGCCGCCTGCGGCTTCGGCCTTTGACCAGGAAATCGAGGTGGAACCGGGGGTGAGCCTGCCCTTGCGATATCATCTTGGCGCCGCCGATTCCGCCGCCCCCAACCTCCTTTTTTTTCACGGCAACGGGGAGGTGGCGGCGGATTACGACGAGTTGGCCCCCCGCTTCAACGCCGCTGGAATGAACCTGGTGGTGGCCGAATACCGTGGTTATGGCGCCGCCGGCGGCAGCCCCTCGGTGGCGTCCATGATCGACGATGCCCGTAAGCTGCTGCCGGCGGTTCGTTCAACCCTGAGCGAGCAGGGCAAAAGCGGGCGTCTGGGGGTCATGGGCCGTTCCCTGGGCAGTGTGCCGGCCATTGACCTGGCGGTCACCGCTTCGGCCGGTGAGGTTGAAGGGCTGATTATCGAAAGCGGTATCGCCCAGACCATTCCCTTTCTCCTGGCCCTGGGGGTGGATGTTCAGGAATGCGGGCTGCACAGCGAGGCCGACGGGTTTTGCAACGTTCAGAAAATCGCCCTTTATGAAAAACCCACCTATATCCTCCATGCCCAGTATGATGATATCATTCCGGTGGGCCTGGCCGAGAGCCTGCAGGCCTGCAGCGGCGCCCAGAGCAAGGAGTTTCAAATGGTCCCTGGGGCCGGCCACAATGATATCATAGACCGGGTGGGCGACCTTTATTTCCAGGCCCTGGCCCGCTTCTGCGGCAAACTGGGCCAGCCGCCCCGGCGCAAGAAAGCCGGGGTCAGGTAGTAACCCAAGCAGCCGCACCGCACCTTCGGGCGATCAGCCAGGCTTGAGTACCCGGTGTACGCGGCGCCTGGCTGCTTGCCCGAATCTGCGGCACGGCTGCTTGGGTTACGGCCCGTTAGATCAACAGGTTGCTGGCCCGGGTGAACGGTTACTCAGGTAGTAACCGGGAATCGGCGGCGACGTATCCGGTGGGCTTTGTGAATTTCAGCGAATTAGGCAAAAAATGCGTTTAAGAATCATGTCCTACAATATTCACCGGGCCATCGGGGTGGACCGTCTGTTCCGGCCGGAGCGGATCGCTCGCATCATCAAGCACCATGAGCCAGACCTGCTGCTGCTACAGGAAGTGGATGTCGGTGTGCCCCGTTCCCGCAACCTGGATCTGGCCGAGGAAATGGCCGGGCTCTGTGGTTATCCTCACCGGGCGGTGGGGCTCAACGTCGCCCTGACCCAGGGGCATTACGGCAACGCCACCCTGAGCCGTTTTCCCATCACTGCCGAGCGCAATATCGATCTCACCATGCCCGGCCATAAGGCCCGCGGCTGTCTCTACACCAGCATCGAAATCCCGGTGGACAAGGGCAACCCCCTTACCCTGGCGCTTTTCAACCTGCATCTGGGGCTTTCTTTTCACGAGCGGCCCCAGCAGGTGGGAACCCTGGTCAAAACCCCGGAGTTTACCTCCCTGGATCCCGAGGCCCCCTGTATCGTGGCCGGTGATTTCAACGACTGGTTCAACCGCCTGTCGCCGATGTTCACCGAGATCATGGATTTCAAGTGCGCCTCCAGCCACAAGGAAAATTTCCAGAGTCCCTATCTGACCTACCCTTCCTTTTCCCCCACCGGCGGCCTGGACAAGATTTTCGTCCGCGGCCCTTTCTCCATCGTCAAGCGCCAGCGCTGCCGGATGCAGGTTTCCAAAATCGCCAGCGATCACCTGCCGGTGCTGGCCGATCTCGACTGGTAGTCAATAGACCCTCAAAAATCGGTCCACTTGAATCGTTTTTCCCTGATCAGCCGGAGACAGGCCGCGACCACTTCGGGGTCGAAGGCAGTGCCCTGGCGTTCTTCGATCTCATGCAGCGCTTTGTCGATGTGCTGGGCTGGCCGGTAAGGGCGGTGGTTGCTGATTGCTTCCACCACATCGGCGACGATGATGATCCGCGCTTCGGGGATGATGGCATCGCCGGCAAGGCCCTTGGGATATCCGGTGCCGTCCATGCGCTCGTGATGCTGAACCACCATCTCGGCCACCGGCCAGGGAAAATCGATCCCGCTGACAATTTCATAACCGACCAGGGAATGGGTCCGGATAAAGCTGAACTCCAGCTCGTCGAGCTTGCCGGGCCGGTTGAGCAGTTCGGCGGGAATATAGATTTTGCCGATATCGTGGATCATCGCCCCCAGCCGCAAGCCCTCGACGCGGGATTCGGAAAGCCCCATCTCCCGGGCGATGGCCACCGCCAGTTCGGCCACCCGCTGCTGGTGCCCGGCGGTATAGGGGTCCCGTTTTTCGATGGTCAGGGCGATGGCCTGAATGGTTTGCACCAAACTGCGCTGCAGGCTTTCAGACAGCCACTGGCGCTCCTGTTCAGCCTCCTTGCGTTTGGAGATATCAAGGATACTGGCCCGGCATTCCACCACCCGGCCGGCACCGTCGTACACCGGTTCGGCGGTGAGACTGATCCAGAAAGTGGTGTCTTTATGGTGCTTAATCTGCAGTTCCTGGTCCTTGAGCTGCTCTCCCCGGCCGAAAAGCTGGAACAGCGATCGGGCCTTGTCCTGGCCGTTGTCGCCGGCGGGAAACAGGTCGAACAGGGAGCCGCCGACCAGCTCGTCCCGGGAATAGCCCAGCATCCGGATGGCCGTTTCGTTAACCTGGAAGATCGTGCCGTCATCCTGACGCACTGAAAGATAGCCCACCGGTGCCCGCTCATACAGTTCCTGGTAACGGGCCTCGCTGGCTTCCAGATCGCGCACGGCCTGTTCCCGCTCGTCGCGGATGCGCAACATGTGAAGGCCGAAGGCCAGATCATCGGCCAGTTCCTGGAGCAGGACCACCTCGCGGGTATCGAAGGCATCGGGTTCGGCGGCGTAGATGGTCAAGGCCCCGTACAACTCATTGTTGTCGATCAGGGGCATGGCGATAACCGAGGCGTAGCTGCGGGCGGCGGCTTCCTCGCGCCAGGGAGCGAAATCGGGATCGGTTTGCAGGTCGCGGATGGTCACCGACTGGCGGCGGCGGATGGCGGTACCGGTGGGACCCCGGCCGTGGAGATTATCGGCCCAGGTGGTCGGAGTGGTTTTTAGAAAGCCTTTCTCCCGGCCGGCGTGGGCCACCGGCCGGACACTGTGGGACTCATCCTCCATGGAATAACCGACCCAGGCCATCTGGTAGCCGCCGGTTTCCACCAGGATTTTGCAAATTTCGTTGAGCAGATCGCTCTCTTGACCCGCCCGGACCAGGGCTTCGTTGCCCCGGCTGATGGTGCGCAGGGCTCGATTCAAGCGTTGCAGTTCCAGGGCGGAGCGGCGAAGTTCGGTCAAATCCTCCAGGATATGGATGGCATGGTGGTAGCTGCCGTCGGCCCGGCGAATGCCGAAGGAGCGTGAAACCAGGACCTGGCCGTCGGGGAGCACCACTTCATCCCCCGCGTCGGACAGCAGTTTTTCGGGGAAGATATTGCAGGCGTGCAGGGGTTCCGGGCGCTGGGGAAACACATGGTAATAGATCTGGCCCGTTAATTCCTCCCTGGGCATGCCGGCACGGGCGACGTAGGCAGGATTGGCCTGTACAATCCGCATATTGCGATCATGGATAAAAATAGGATCCTGGATGGCATCGAAGGCGTCGTTCCAGTCGCGGTGGGCCATTTCGATGCGGCGGCGGCTCTCTTCCAGCTCGACGTTGGCCTGCTCCAGTTCGGCGGTGCGTTCACGAACTCTTAATTCCAGATGGTCCCGTGCCTGGCGCAGATCCTGTTCCGAGGATTGCAAGCGGCGGTTGAGGCGGCGAAACCAGACGGTGGAGACCGCCAGGGAAAGCAGCAAGGCGGCGGCCAGCATCAGCACATGCCAGTACTGGGTCAGAATCTGCTGCAGCGTGATCACCCCCAGATGTTCATAGGGGCCGATGCGCAGTTGCCGCATCATTTCGTGCACCGGCTGATAATTGCCGGGTACGGTCCAGCCGGTGTATTCGCCGGTTACCGCCGCCGGGTGGTCGGCCTCGATGGTGAGCAGTGCCACCGCCACCTTGTCGCTCAACGAATCCGGGGTGTGGCGGGCCTTGGCCATGGGCCACTCGGGATAAAGCCGGGTGCTGACCAGGAAGGGAAAATCGGGGGGCTGTTGGCGATTGATGATCCGAAAATCATCATGATCGATGAGCCCGGCCATTGCCATCCGTTCCAGAGTGTCGGTGCGGACGGTGCCGGCTGCCACCTGTCCGGCCGCCACCGCATTCACCACCCCGTCGTGGGTGCCGATGAAGGCCAGGGGGCGGAAATCCTCGTAGGGGTTGATCCCGGCTTCATCCAGCTCCCGCCAGGCGGCCATGAATCCGCCCAGGGAGGTGCTCTCCACGGCGGCAAAGGAATGTCCGCGCAAATCGTCAATGGTGTCAATGGCGGGATGGTCCATTCGGGTGAAGATGACCCCGCCGAATTCGGTATAGCCCAGCTTCTGGTGACGATTTTTTAAGGTAAGGATCCGGCCCGCGCCGTAGCGATGTTCCAGCTCGACATAGATGGCGGAATTAACGATATAAAATTCCACGCCCTCGGCGGCCGCCGTGGGCAGGACATCGTGAAAATCGATGGTCCGGATCCGGAAACTGTAGCCGGGTATCTGCCGGGTGAGGTATTCGGCGGTGGGCGACCAGCGATCATAAGAGGTCACCTCGCCCCGCTTGGCCAGCACCCCGATCAGCACCTCTTCCTCCGCGACGGTGGCCCCGGCGGTCAGGGTGAGCAGAGCCAGGATTATAGCCAGGGGGCGGAGTGAAAACGGTAACATGAGTCCCCTAAGGGCGGAGGTTGTAAGTGATCACGGGGTCAAAAAGGTAAGCGGTCACAGGGTGCCGCAGGTTGCGGCGAGCGGGGCGGCGATGCGTACATGAGTACGTGAGCCGGCCCGATCGCTGCAAGATGCGGTGCCCTGTGATTGCTTACCGGAGGTTTATTCCGCGGGCAGGGCGCGGATCAGATCTTTGAAGTGCCGCCATTCGGTGGCGGGCCAGATCTCGGTGGAAGCGTGCCCGAAGGTGCGGATTATGGCGGAGATCTTCATTGCCGTGTCGTTGTCCGGGGCGCGAAAAATATCCAGATAGTCGCAGCCGCCGAAAACCGCAAAGTTGTGCACCCATTCCACTTCCGGACACTGGCTGCGGATACGTTCCATGGCCGCCTTTTCCAGTTCTTCCAGGGACCGGGGGGAGTTCAGGGCGGTGGGCAGCAGGCGGGTCAGCATGATGTAGGTCTGCATGGTCGTCCTCCTTGGTCGGGTGGTTGGGTCGTTTGCATGTATCGTCTCACCCTTGGATCAGCTCGTTTTTACTTCCATCAACTCATTACAGGATACGCAGATTTGAAGACTAAACTCCAGGCCCTTTTGCCTTTACCCCGGTTTTATCACGACCCCATGCTGTCCCGCCGTGCCCCAGCACCATGACAAAGGGTTTTCCCGCCGGGTTGGGGCTTGACAAGCAGTCCGGCAACGGCCGTAATAAAAAAGCACTTTCCACGAACCACTTGCAGCGATCCTGACCGACACAGCGATGATACCGGTGAAATTTTGAGAGCAGGTCATCCCCAAAGCAAACCCGCCACCGGGGAGCAGCACTGATGAGCGGTGAATACCCCATTGTCGAGGCCGAGGAGGTGACCAAAAAATTCGGCCTCTTCACCGCCGTGGACCGGGTCAGCCTTACGGTCCGCAAGGGAGAATTTTTCGGTCTGCTGGGCCCCAATGGGGCCGGCAAAACCTCTGTCATCCGGATGATGTACGGTTTTTCGCCCTTGAGCGCCGGGGTCATGAAGGTTTTCGGCTTGGACATAGCCACCGGCTGGCGGGAAATCCGCCAGCAAATCGGGGTCTGCCAGCAGGACAATACCCTGGACCCCGATCTCAGCGTGGAGAAAAATCTGCTGGTTTTTGCCGGTTATTACCGGCTGGCCAAAAGCCTGGCGGTTGAGCGCACCGCCGAGTTGTTAAATTTCTTTGCGCTGAGTCACAAAAGACAGGCCCAGGTCTATCATCTCTCCGGAGGAATGGCCCGCCGGCTGATGCTGGCCAGGGCACTGATCAACGATCCCCGGCTGGTCATCCTGGACGAGCCCACCACCGGGCTCGATCCTCAATCAAGACACCAGGTCTGGGACAAGCTGAGGGAGCTTCGCGCCCGGGGGCTGACCATGGTTTTGACCACCCATTACATGGAAGAAGCGGCCATTCTCTGTGACCGGCTGATCATCATGGATCGGGGAATGATCCTGGTGGAGGGGAGTCCGGAAGAACTTATCGGCATCTACGCCGGAAAATCGATTATCGAGGTGGAAACCCCCGGGCCGGAGTTGGTGGCTTTTGTGAAACAGCAACAGGTGCGGCACGAAGAACTGCCCACCCGGCTGATTATCTATACCGACGAAGAGGATCAGCTGGGGCGGGTGATCAGGGAAAGGTTCTGTTTTGAAAAATGCATCTTCCGGCACGGCACCCTGGAGGATGTGTTCCTGCGCCTGACCGGCCGGGAGTTGCGCGAATGAAAAGTCTTGATCTGTCATGGCGACTGTTCGGGGTCTGGCGGCGGAACCTCATTGTTTATCGGCGGATCTGGAAAGTGAATTTTCTGGTTCCCCTGTTTGAGCCGCTGTTTTATCTGGCGGCCTTCGGGGTGGGGTTGAGCGGCCTGGTGGGTGAGGTTCTTTATGCCGGGGAGGAAATCAGCTATATCCGCTTCATCGCTCCGGCGTTGCTGGCCACGGCCATCATGTTCAACGCCTTTTTCGAAACCACCTACGCCTCCTTTGTCCGCATGTACTATCAAAAGACCTTCGATGCCATGCTGGCCACCCCCCTGTCGCTGAACGAGGTGATCACCGCGGAAATAGTATGGGGAGCGACCAAATCCCTGCTGGCGGCGGCGATCATTCTACTGGTCATTACCTCCCTGGGGTTCGTGAATTCCCCCCTGGCCCTGCTGGTGCTGCCCCTGGCCTTTCTGGGTGGTCTGGCGTTCGGCGCCGCCGGCATGTTTTTCACCGGGATCACTCCCAGTATTGATATGTTCAATCTGCCGATTTTTTTGTTTGTCACCCCGCTTTTTCTGTTCAGCGGCACCTTTTTTCCGGTCGCCGGGCTGCCGCCGTGGGCCCAGAATTTGGCCCTGCTTTCCCCCCTTTATCACCTGGTTGAGCTGACCCGCTATCTGACCATGGGCAGCATGGAGGCCGGGGCGCTGACAAGCATCGGTTATCTGGCGGTTTTTGCCCTGGTGTTTTATTTCTTGAGTCTTAAGACCATGCGCAGGAGACTGATCAAATAGCAGGTAAGTGATCACTTATCATGGAAGGCATGGGCAGTCATTGCGGGTTGGGAGCACTTGGTTTTAGAGTTGACAAGTTGTTGGGCTACCGCTACAGAGTATAGGGTTAACCTGACGGGCCGGTGAGTTATGTGGGGCGGTCCGGTTGATGCCCGGGGCAATCATCACTGTGCCGGTAACAATAACCATAGAATCAGACATGGACCATCTTCTGCAGTTCTTTTTGGTAAACCTGGGCTGGCTGCTCGGCTGGGCGGTTCCCGCCCTGCTGTTGCTGCTGGGAGTTGCCCTGCTTGTGCCCACCGTGCACAACGGCAGGTACAAGCGGTGGCTGCGTGGAGTGCTGCGTCGGCTCGGGCCGGAGTGCGTCGAGGAGGTGCTGCTGGAGGACGGGGTTGATGGTTTTGCCTATATCGATCGGGTGGTGGCCGGCCCTGATGGCCTCACCGCCGTCACCCTGGTCCGCAATGAAGGGATAATCTTTGGCGGCGAAGGGATCGACCTCTGGACCCAGGTAATTGGCCGAAGAACCCACAAATTTCCCAATCCCCTTAACCAGTGCCGCGACAATATGCTGGCCCTGCAGCACAACCTCCCCGATACCCCGGTGCAGGGGCTGGTGCTGTTCATCGGGGAAGCCAGTTTCCCCAAAGGAAAGCCGGAAATGGTGAAACTGCCCGACGAGATCCCCGCACCCGATCAGCAGCCAGAGATCCCCGCCGAGCTGCGCTCCGCTTTGGAGCGCCTGCAGACTATGGCCCGGGAGAACGCCCGGCGCTACCGCAACGAGATTCAGCTCATCCATGGGGAGCAGCCCATACTGCAGCCCTTGCTCGGCACGCTCCTGGCCGTCGG
>PWOG01000253.1 GCA_003557565.1 Desulfobulbaceae bacterium | reverse complement strand
TACGATCGACAAGGTGGAGGAGGCAGCCGCGGAGGCGATTCGGAAGCGGCAGTCGGCGCCGCGCCTTGGGGGCGTAGCGGCGTTCAGTCCCCCAGATGGGAGCCTGGCGGTCTTCGG
Source organism: Desulfobulbaceae bacterium (assembly GCA_003557565.1). Classification (GTDB taxonomy): domain Bacteria; phylum Desulfobacterota; class Desulfobulbia; order Desulfobulbales; family Desulfurivibrionaceae; genus Desulfurivibrio. The sequence goes on along the minus strand of PWOG01000253.1, from coordinate 9,048 downwards.
AAAAGCCATCGGTTACTTACAGCGTGTTGATATTGCCAAGTTGCAAGCGCGGGCGGAGGAGTCGCAACTGAGAATTACTGTGGCGGCGTTGCCCGGCACCTTTTGCACGCCAAATCGCCCTGTCGCGTGGGTCATCCGGGATGCGTCAGGTCGTGTGTCCGATGAGGACGCCGAAGCAATCGCTGCCGCGTTCGAAATTCGCGGCTCGAGAGTTTTTGATCAGGATCCGCGATTCGGACTGCTGGTCCTTTCGGAGATCGCCAGCCGCGCGCTTTCGCCCGCGGTTAATGATCCGGGGACCGCCATCGGCGTCACGGGCACACTTGTCCGCCTGTTCATAATGTGGAACGAGTGTGGCAAGGTGGGAGACGTTTCCAAGGTGCAATTCGACCGTGTTGGGGTGTCGGAATTGTCCGTGGAAGACATGTTCGACGACGCTTTTACCGGAATCGCCCGAGACGGTGCGGGCAATGTCGAAGTGGTCGTGCGGCTGCTCAAGGCTCTCGAAACGATTGCCGCGTCCGGGGATGCTGTGATGCGCGACAACGCGCTGCGGCATGCCCGTCTCGTGCTGGTTCGTGCCGAGATTGCACTGAAGGTTCCCGACGATCTTAAAGTCGTACGAGAGGTAGCCAGGTTTGCATCATGTCAATAAAACCCGAAGGGAAATCATTCCATTTCTTCTGCCAGCATATTGCTGCCGGGTGTTTACATGGACAGCATGCGGGTGGCTACGGCGATTAACAGCACCGCGAAAATCTTTTTCAGCTTGTCCACCGGCAGGCTGTGGGCCAGGCTGACTCCCAGCGGGGCGGTGAGTACGCTGGCGGCCACGATGCCCACCAGGGCCGGCAGGTAGATGAAGCCCAAAGAATATTCGGGCAGCGGGGTCGCCCGCAGGCCGTTGAGCAGGTAACCCAGGGTGCCGGCCACGGCGATGGGAAAGCCGATGGCCGCCGAGGTGCCGATGGCCTTGTGCAGCCCCACGTTGCACCAGACCATGAAGGGCACCGACAGGGTGCCGCCGCCGATGCCCACCAGGCTGGAAAAGACCCCGATAACCCCGCCGGCGCCCAGCATCCCGGCGGCGCCCGGCAGCTCCCGGTTGGGGTTGGGCTTGCGGCCGCTGAGCATCTGCCAGGCTACGAAAAAGAGGAAAAGGGCGAAAAAGATTTGCAGAAAATCGGTGGACAGCGCGGCGGCGACAAAGGTGCCGCCCAGGGTGCCGGCCAAGATGCCGGGCGCGATGCCCCGCACCACCTTCCACTGCACTGCCCCGCGCCGGTGATGGGCCAGGGCGCTGGAGACGGCGGTGAAGATGATGGTGGCCAGGGAAGTGCCCAGGGCCAGGTGCATCAGGTACTCCGGCGCCACTCCCTGCCAGGCAAGGGCAAAGACCAACATCGGCACGATGACCAGCCCGCCGCCGATCCCCAGCAGCCCGGCCAGCACCCCGGCCACGGCTCCCAGCCCCAGATATAGCGGCAGAACGGACAGCATGCTCATAATCTCCCAAGTAAATTGTTAGCGACCAAAAAACCCGGGCCAGCATCGTCGATCCGGCGGACCCTGTCAAGACAACGAATAAACTTTATCTGGTTACCGTTTGCCATAGGTTTAACCTGCGGCCAACGCAAGGGGCTGTAAAGGGGCTGCCCGGGAGATTACCCGCGGTGCAATTTGACTTGTTTTTGGTCTTTGGCTAGGATGCAGGTTATCTGATCAGCCCGGGGGATGTTATTTGTGGGTTCCGGGGTGATCGTAAAACAGCAGCCGGCCACCGGCGCATCTGATCTCTTGCCAGGAATCGACCGGGAAAGTGAAGGCGGCCAGGCCACAGGGGGGGACGTTGCCAATTTTTTCCCCGCTCAGCCATTCAGCCAGGTGGGAAAGATAGGGGTTGTGGCCAACCAGCATCGCCCGGGACCAATGATCGTCCAGGGCCTGAATGATGGCAAGCAGACCGTCGAGGGCCTGGTCGTAGATTTCCTGGCGGTGGATGATCCGATCCGCCGGATACTCCAGGATGTGGGCAAAAATTTTGGCGGTGGATCTGGCCCGCTTGGCGGGGCTGGTCACGATCAGCTCCGGGGCAAAGGACTGATCGCGCAACCGCCGGGCCATGATCGGAGCCTCGGCCTTGCCGCTGTCATCGAGGGGGCGGTCGAAATCGCTGAGGATGCCGCTGTTCCAGCCGGCTTTGGCGTGCCGCAGCAAGCAGAGGGTTTTCATGGCAGGGCCTTGTGGGGGAAAAATTCTTGGGTTTGTCTTTGCAATGGAAAAGATGCTATGTTCCAGGCAAAGTTAGCCCGAATGAGATTTTCCTGCAAGGCTGCTGTTAAGATGGCAGGTAGCTTGCCCAGGTGGCTTGCAATTGTTGACAGAGGGATAAAGGCATGCAAATAACCGGGACGATAGAGATTCCGGAAACGGAAATGGAGCTGCAGGCGATCCGGGCCGGTGGTCCCGGTGGGCAGCACGTCAACAAGGTGTCCACCGCCATCCAGCTTTTTTTCGACATCCGGGCTTCATCTCTGCCGGAGCTATACAAGGAACGGCTGCTGGTCTTAAACGATCGGCGGATCACCGCCGACGGGGTGGTGGTGATCAAGGCGGTGCGCCACCGCAGCCAGGAGAAAAACAAGGAGGAGGCCCGGCGGCGATTGAGTGAGTTGATCATCTCCGTTACCCGGGAGCCCAGGAAACGCAAACCAACCCGCCCCGGCAAAGCCGCCAGGAAAAAACGGCTGGACGCCAAAACCCGTACCGGCCGGATTAAAAGCCTGCGCAAGCCGGTATCCAACAACGACTGAATCCTGACAGCCCAGCAGCGCCTGCCGGTTGGCCATGGTTTACCCCGTCTGTTGCTGAAGTTGGGCATCTCAACCCGTCTGTTAAACTCCGTCGGATGTGGCCTGCTTCTTACATTTGTTCAGAATGTATTTTACCGTATCCATGTCAAGCTCATGGACTTCCGGCGGAGCTTCGGGGTAAAGCGCGGAGATCTCCTTATAGCTGCACTGGCAGTATTCTTCTATCTGATCGTCGTTCATGCCATGCGCGGCTGATAATTCCCTCGCTTCATCTATACAGGACGCGATAAAGACAGATATCTCCTGGTCAGTCCAGCCGGAGGCTGCTTTCCCGCGATTATCCGAAGCGTTGTCGGTTACGACAATTAATATTGCTAAAACAATAAAAATCGCCCCTGCCAGGGCCAGGTATAACTTCCAGCCCGGCGTCCAGCTCTTGCTGTCTTGGTGAGTAGTATCGTCCATAACATTCGCAATCCTAGTCAATTCACCCAATTGCGACAAGCAAAAAACTCTTGGGTTTCCGGAGCGCGGTTGAATATCCGTTCATGTCGGCGGCTGCAATCAATAAAACGAGGCGGGGAGAACCATCTCCCCGCCTCGTTGGCGTTTGCTAAAAGGTCCGGCTTCACCCGGTTTCACGTTTTCAGTTGTTTATCAACCGGGCAAGATCTCCCTTGTCTTCACCTTCGGCTGCGTGGGCCGGGGTCTGGTCGTTGGGGTGAGCGGGAACTCCTTCAGCGACGATGCCCGGAACCATCGGGGTATCGAAACGATTGGCGTATTCCCTCATGGAGCCGTCGTACATTTTCACGTTTTTGTGCCCCAGCAGTTCGTGCATGACGAACCAGGCGTGGGAAGCCAGGACGCCGGTGTCGCAGTAGAGGATGACCTCGTCATCGGGGGTGATTTTCGCCCCGGCGTAAAGATCCGCCAGTTCTTCCGTGGTCCGGTAGGTTCGGTCCTGGTTCATGGATTTCATGGTCGGCAGGTTGATCGCGCCGGAGATGTGGCCGTTGCGTACCCACTTGTCCAGGGAATAGACCTCACCCTTATAGAAGGATTCCGACCGGCTGTCGACCAGGGTGGTCCGGCCGTTGGCCAGGGCATAAGTAATGTCGGGCGAGTACATGGCCCTGATGGCGGTGTTGGGCGGATAGGTCACCTCGATATCCCGGGGAGTTACGTCCAGCCCGTCGGTGCTCACCGGACGCTGCTGGTTCTGCCACTGGTGCATGCCCCCGTCCATGATGCTGACGTTGTCATAGTTCCAGTACTTCAGGGTCCAGTAAACCCTGGCCACATGGTGAGTTTTGTCATCACCGTCATACAGGACGATATGGGTTTCAGGCGGGGCGGCGATTTTACCCATGATCCGCTCCACCTGATCCAGGGAAAGAACCATGTGATCGGTGGTGGGGTCAAAGGTTTCCGCGCCCCATTGCATGTGGGTGGCACCGGGAATATGTCCCTGTTCATAGTTTTCCCTGGTGCTTACCTCGATCAGGCGGATCTCGGTCTGATCAGGATTGCTGATGGTTTCCAGGTTGCTGGCCACCCAGTCGGTGGAGACCAGAGGCTGACCGGCCTGGGCGTAGCCCGTTCCGACCAGGAAAAAGGCGGCGGTCATAAGCAAGGTTTTTGATGTCCAAGTATTCTTCTTCATGGCTGACCTCATTGTTTGGGTTTTGCTCCTATGTTTAGCGTGTATTCTGTTTTGCATCGCTTGGTCATAGGCTAGAGCAATAAGGATGCCAACATGTGCAAGAGCCGGGTGGGGGTTGTTTTGTCTTTTAAAAACAGGAATATAGCTTAAGAAGGAGGGGGGAGCAGGCGGGGGCAAAAAATGGTTTCCTTTCATTTGTAGAGAAAATTTTCAAAATGAAAGGAATGGGGTTCAGGAAAGATCGTATTTCTTCATCTTGCGCCACAGGGTGGTCGGGGAGGTGCCGAGGATTTCGGCGCTGCGCTCGCGGTGGCCATTGGTCGCCTGGAGAGTATGACTGATCAGCATCTTTTCCATTTCCGCCAGGCTTACCAGGCTGGAACACATGGTGTCGATCTCGTTGGCGGAGGTGGTTTTTTCCGCCAGGTGAATCGACTGGATCCGGCTGGTTTCACAGAGCAGCACGGCCCGCTCAAGGCAGTTTTCCAGTTCCCGGACGTTGCCCGGCCAATGGTAAGCAAGCATCTTCTCGCGTATCCGGCCGGAGATGGTGCGTACGTTTTTGTGGTATTGGCGACTGAATTTTTCCATGAAGTGATGGGCCAGCAGCAGAATATCATCCTGGCGCTGTCGCAGGGGCGGCAGTTCCAGGGTAATCACATTGAGGCGATAGAACAGATCGCGGCGGAAATCTCCCTTTTCCACCGCCTGGGCCAGGGGGATGTTGGCCGCCGTTACCACCCGGACATCGACGTCGATGGGAGTGGTGCCTCCCACCCGCATAACCTGATGTTCCTGCAGTACCCGCAACAGTTTTACCTGGAAGTTGTGCGAGGTGGTGGTGATTTCATCAAGAAACAGGGTGCCCTGGTGGGCCGCCTCGAACAGCCCCTGTTTGCGGCTGTCGGCTCCGGTGAAGGCGCCTTTTTCATGACCGAACAGCTCCGATTCCAGCAACTGTTCGGACAGGGCCCCGCAGTTGACCGCCACGAAAGGTTCGGCGGCACGGTGGCTCAACCGGTGCAGGCGCCGGGCCACCAGTTCCTTGCCGGTGCCGGTCTCGCCTTCGATGAGCACCGGCGTGGTGAAGGGGGCGACCCGAACCACCATTTCCTTGAGGGCCGCAATGGGCGGGCTGGCCCCCACCAGATCCTCGCCCGCCGCCTCTTCCACCTGGCGCCGCAGGGCTTTGTTTTCCAGGACCAGGCGGGCATGTTCCGCGGCCCGCCGGATGACGATGAGGAAATCATCGGGTTCAAAGGGTTTCTGAATATAATCGTAGGCCCCTTTACGGATGGCGTCGATGGCGGTTTCAATGGTGCCGTAGCCGGTGACCATGATGACCACGGCCTCGGGAGCATTCTGGCGCACCGTTTCGAGGATGGCGATCCCGTCGTGGTGGGGCATCTTGAGATCGGTGATGACGATGTCAAAGGGCTGGGTTTTGATCAATTCCACCGCCTGGCGACTGTCGCCGCAGAGGGTCACCGCCAGCGATTCCTCGGCCAGGATATCCCGCAGCAGCTCCCGCATGCCCTGATCGTCATCGATTACCAGCGTGTTGGGGGCGGTCATGACTTTTTCTCCAAGGGCAGAGTGATGGTGAAAGTGGTGCCGCGACCCTCTTCGCTGTACACATCGATGGCGCCGCCGAACTCGTTGATGATCCCCGAACAGATGGAAAGGCCCAGTCCCGTGCCTTCTCCCACCTCCTTGGTGGTGAAAAAGGGGTCGAAGATGCGGGACTGGACTTCCTGGGGGATTCCCGGCCCGTCATCGGTAATGGACAGCTGCAGGCGGTTGCCCCGGACGTCGGTGGTGATGGTGATGGTCCCCCCGGTGGCCTTCATGGCCTGCATGCTGTTGAGCAGCATATTGACAATGACCTGTTCCAGTTGCTTGGCATCGATGGCCACCGCTTCGTCCGCATCCAGCCTGGTGTTTACCGTGATTCCCCGTTGTTCGAATTCGGCGGCCAGAACCTTGTTCGCCTCGGCAATAACCCGGCCGGGGTAGCAGCCGGCCTCCCCGGCCTTGGTGGTGGTCGAGGAAACCCGGGCGAAATTGAGCAGCCCCTGGATAATGGCGCTGCTTTTCTTGGCTTGCTGAGCGATCAGGTTCAGGCGGTCCCGTTGCTGGTCGGTGAAATTGTCCTGCCTGAGCAGCAGACGGGCGTAACCGAGGATGCTGCCCAGGGGGGTATTCAGTTCATGGGCCAGCCCAGCGGAAAGCTGCCCCACCGCGGCCAGCTTTTCGGCCCTGAACAGGGCCTCCCGCCGCTGTTTTTCCTCGGTGATGTCCCGGATGGTCAACACCCGGCCGATGGGGGTTGTTTCCGAATCTTTCAGCAGCACGGCATTGATCGCCAGTATTCTGTCGCCCCCGCTGCCCGCATGGGTGATCTCCAGATGCTCGACATTTTCCCCCTGCTGCAGGTCTTTACCGCCAAGCTGATTGGCGGCCACCGGCAGCAGGGAAAAGAGATCGGCGCCCAGCATCTGCTGCTGATCCTGGCCGGTGATTTTCCCCGCCGCAGTATTGGCGGAGACTATCCGGTTGCTGGCATCGGTTACCAGCAATCCTTCGGAGAGACTTTCGATAACCGTGGCAAATTTTAATTTTTCCGTGAGATAATAGCCCCGTTGACGCTCCTGTTCCAACTCCGCCAGTCTTTTGTCGGTGATGTCCATAGCAACCTCGATCACCCTGGTGACCTCGCCCTCGGCATCGATGGCAAAAGGGGTACTGATCACCTGAAAGTATTTGTCCTTCTTTTTGACCTCGCGCACCGTGACCGGCCGGCCGGTGGCAAAGCTTTCCAGGGCGGGGCAGTCCAGCCCGGGGTTGTCCCGGTTGCAGTAGACGTTATAGCAGTAGCGGCCGGCGACCTCTTCGATGGAGCTGTCTACCAGCAGTTCTCGTTGTTTTTCGTTGCATTTGACGATGCAGAAATCCCGGTCGATGATGGAAATACCCACCCCGGTGGCATCGAAAATGGCCTGCAGTTCGTCCCGGGCCTCGCTGAGTTCGGCAATGGTGTCGTTAAGGTGTTCCAGTACCTGTTCAAAGGCTCCGGCAATGATGCCGATGGGGTCAAGGGAGAGCAGTTCGCGGTCATCGAATTCTTCGGGTTTTAAAGACTGGGTTCCCATGACCTGGAGGAGCTGGTTGGTCTTTTCCCGGATATAACGGGCATAACGGGTGTTTTCCTCCCGCAGTTGCCTGATTTCCTCTTCCCGGGTTGGGTGTTGTTCAGCCTTGGTTGACGGCTGAGGGGAGGAGGCAGAGGCGGGCTTATCCTTTGCCGATGATGATTTCATAGTGGTTGCCCTTTTTTTTGACGGCGGCATCGTAACCCATCTTGCCGGCGGACTCGGGGATGGTGCGAGTGCTGTCGCGGTGGTCGGTCTTGATGACCAGACGGGTCTTGCCGCTTTTGAGTTCGGCCCGGTGGTCGTTGATGGTCTGCAGTACCACGAGCAGACAGGCCGGGCAAACCTGGCCCAGAATATCCAGCTCTATTTCCCCTTCGGTTTCCCGGGCTGTTTCCTTGCTGTCGGTCATGGTTTGGCTCTCAATGGTCTTTGGACAATATAACGGGTCAGAATTTTGGTGCCCACATAGCATCCCGCTGTTGCCGCCAGAGTAAAATAAATACCCTGCCAGGCCAGCAACGGCAGGCCGCCGAGGAAAAATTTCACGTTGCAGCCCCCGGCGATCCGTGCGCCCAGGGCCAGCAGGATACCGCCGGTCAAGGCGGAAACACTCTGCCGCCATGGCGGCAGGCCGTAAATCTTGAACTCCCGGTAGTAGACAGCGGCCATCAGCGCCCCTGTAAACACTCCGACCACCAGGGCCCCTTCGGTGAAGGCGATATAGTCGAGCCGGGGTGCCGCTCCGCCGCTGATCACGGCATCACCCCATTGCCAGTGAATGGAATCAGTGGTGAAATAATCAAGTGATGCGACATGTTCTGGCCACACCAGCCTTTCCAGGTAGGCGGCCAGCTTGGCATAGGCGGTGGTCACCCCGAAGGGGGCGCCGGCCAGGGCATAGTAGAGAAAATTCAGCATTCCCAGGCCGAGGACCGCTTTCCAGGGTTGCAGATAACCTTCGGCATAGGCAACCACCCGTATTCTGTCCTGTTTGATCCAGCGGCCGGCCAGCAGGGCGCCGCCAACCACGATAACCGCCAGCAGGACCACCCGCAGGCCCGGGGCATCTTGGGCCAGGGTTACCTGGGCGGTGACGGTTGTTCGGGCGGCGAACTCGCTGACCCAAGGATGTATTTCAGCATAAAGCATGCTGCCGGCCAGGATGCCGAAAAAGGCTATCCAGTTGGTGAGATTGCCGGAGGCCATTTTGTACAGGGTGCTGAAAACGCAGCCGCCGGCCAGGACCATGCCGATGCCGAAAACCAGGCCGCCAACGATGGTGGCCACCGAGGCGGCATGAAAAGTAGGGGGCGGATAAAGGGGGAGAAGGCCGCCGGCGACCCCCAGATGAAACAGGACAATGGCGGCCAGCAGATAAAGCACAAAGGCGCGCAACAGTGCGGTGTGGCGGAAC
>PWOG01000173.1 GCA_003557565.1 Desulfobulbaceae bacterium | reverse complement strand
GAAGATGTTATGGATGAGCTGCATGAGATGCTGCGGGCCGTGCACGAGGCCCTGGTGTTCATGACCCAGAACCTGCGGGAAACCACGGTGCGGGTTGACATGCAGAAGGCCATCGAACTGGAAAAAGGCATTAACAACCTGCGGGACTGTCTGCGCGACCGTCATTACGGCCGCCTTGAGCAAGGGGTTTATTCGCCGCGAATCGGGGTGATGTACCTCGATTTGTTGAATCGACTGGAAAAGATCGGCGACCATATCATCAACGTCAATGAATCTCGGGCTGGCGGCAAGCAGGCCATCAGCCCGTAAACAGATGCTTTCTTTTTATCTTTTTTTAGATTTTGGCGGAAAAAATTACGCGGTCGGGGGCCGGGTAGCCTTCGAGGGTCAGTGCCGGGTTTTCGGGGTCGAGGAAGTCGGCGTAGGATTCGAAGGTCATCCAGTCGGTGCGGCGTTGTTCGTTGGTGGTGGTGGGGGTCTGACTGATCAATTCGACCTCCTTGAAGCCGTTGCGGGTCAGCCAGTTGTGCAGGCAGGCGGCGGTGGGGACGAAGTGGACCCCCGGAGCCTTGGCGAAGGTGCGTTCAGGAAACAGGGCCAGGCTTTCTTCCCCCGGGATCGCCTGGGATTCCAGGATTAGCGTGCCGCCGGGTTTCAGGGCCCGGTGCAACTGCTGCAGCATGGTCAGCGGCTCCCGCCGGTGATAGATGATGCCCATCAGGAAAATCACGTCGAAGGATCCGGGGTACAGCCCGATCTGCTCCACTCCCATGGGTTCGATGAACAGTTGCTCCGCCGCTTCGCCCGCCAGGTGTTTCAGGCTCCTAAAGCAGTAATAATGCTGCAGCATGGGCTCGAAGCCGACCACGGCGGCGGGCCGCCAGGGCAGCATCCGAAACATGTAATAACCGTTGTTGCAGCCGATGTCGGCCACCACCCGGCCTTCTAGTTCGGGCAGACCGGGCCCCAGGCGGTCCCATTTATAAAAACTTTGCCATTCGGCGTCGATGTCGATGCCGAAAAGGGAAAAGGGCCCCTTGCGCCAGGGCATAAAGGCGCGCAGGGCCTGGTGCAGGACGGCGCTTTGCTCGTCTGCCAGTTCTTCCCGCCGGCCGATTGTCACCTTATCCCCGGTAAAATCGCTATAGCCGGCCCGAGGCAGGGCGCAAATCTCTTGCCACGGTTCCTGGAAGCGGAGAAAACCCTTCTTGGGCCGGGCCAGCCGCGCTTTCTCCCCGGTCCGCAGCCGGCGGATCCCTTCGTTGTCGGCTTCGGGCATCAATTCCAGGTAATCTTCCACGTCTTTTGTCATCACGTTCCTGCCGGCAAACTCATGTTCCTGCCGTAATTTTGCCGGTGCTGCCGCCTGCCTGTTTGATCGCCACCAGGGAGACGAAGTTGAACCATTGAAAAAAACTTTCCACCTGCCTGAAACCGGCCTGTTCAAGCAACTGGCGGTTTTCCGGCAGGGAGAAGGGGATCAGGACGTTTTCCAGGGCCTCGCGTTTCTGGCTGATCTCGATTTCCGAATACCCCCGGGTCCGCTTGAAATCGTGATAGAAATCGATGAAATGACGGTTCAGCCCCGGGTCGTGGGAGATGATCTTTTCGCTTAGGATCAGGATCCCCCCGGGGCGCAAGGCCTCATACAGGCGGGCGGTAAAGGCGGGCCGGAGCAGGGGGCGGATGAACTGCAGGGTGTAGTTGAGGATGATTCCCCCGGCTTGCTGGCAGGGAAAGGTGCTGATGTCCGCCTCGATGAACTCTATGGCCCCGCCTGGTGAGTACCCGGCCGCCTTGCGGCGGGCCTTGTCGATCATCGCCGGCGAGTTGTCCACGCCGATCAGGTGCAGATCCGGGGTATCCAGGCGCCGGGCCAGGTGCAGCAGGGTGTTGCCGGTGGAGCAGCCGAAATCATAAAGCCGGTCGCCGGCCGTGAGATAACGCTCCAGCAGCCCGGCGCTCATCTCGATAACCTGATCGTAGAAGGGGATCGAGCGGGCCAGCATATCGTCGAAGACCTCCGCCACCTCATCGGTGAACCGAAAGTCGCTGGCGACTTTGCCGTGGTTGAACAGTTGGTCCTTGCTCATTGCTTTGCCGGTAAATATCGGTTGATCAGGGAGACAACCACCCTGGCGGTGCACGGTTAAATCGTAATCGTTCACCAGGGCCAACAACCTGTTGATTTAACGGGCCGTAACCGTGTTTAGCGGCGGCGGGCCAGGGAGCGAATCTTGCCGGTGGTTTTTTTGCCGGCGGCGGCTTTGTTCCGACTGCGGACCCCGGCCCGGGTTTTGGCTTTGGCCTTGCCTCCGCCGCGCCCGGTGTTTTTCGCCTCGCTCCGGTCTTTTTCCTGCTTCCTTTCATCGCCGGGGGGGATTTCCCGATAAAGCAGGATGGTCCGGCCGATGATCTGGACGATCTGGCTGCTGGTGGCAGCAGCCAGATGGTGGGCTACCGCCGTTTTGTCTTCCGGGCAGCTCTCCTGGAGCTTGATTTTAACCAGTTCGTGGGCGCAGAAGACCCCCTCCAGGGCGTCCACCACCGCCGGGCCGGAGCCTTCCCGGCCGACCATTACCTTGGGGTGCAAATGATGGCCGCGGGCGCGCAGCTCCCGGGCCTGCCGGCCGCGCAGGTAAAGTTTTTCTGGTAAGCGATCACAGGGCACCGCATCTTGTGGCGATCGGGCCGGCTCACGTACTGATGTACGCTTCGCCGTCCCGCTCGCCACAACCTGCGGCACCTTGTGACCGCTTACTCCCGTGATCCCGTGATCAGTTATGTTTTCGCTATTGCTGTTTTTGTTGTTATTGTCGGCAGGAGTATTCATAAGAATCCATTCTGGGCTTTTTGGGTCGGGTTAAGAGGCTTCGATCGGGTTAAAATACGTTGGTAAGAATTTCGTAGCCGCCGATCCAGGTGCCGATCATGCTGCCTATGCCCGGCAGAATAAAGGCCAGAAAGATACGCAGCAGACGGTTTCGCCACCAGCCGCCGACACTGTTCATGTCGTCCAGAACCCGTTCAAATTCCATTACCACCGGCGGGCGGAAATTGGCCTGGAGAAAGGCGGTGACATAGCCGGCCCCGATCACCGGGGTCAGGCTGGTGACCGGAGCCGAGACGAAGGCTCCGGCGATGGTCAGCGGGTGGGCCCAGGCCAGGGCCGCGCCCAGGGCGGCGGGGATGCCATTGGCCAGGATCCAGTATAACAGGTTCTGGCCGGCCACCGCCATGCCCTTGCTGATGGCGATATAGGCCAGGGCGCTCAGGATGACCGCCGGCACCGCCCAGCCCAGGGCCTTCCAAGCGGGGGCGGCCGGAAGGATCCGGCTGATGTCTTCCATCTGCTCCCGGCGATCAGCGGTTAGGGCTTCCCTGATGCCGGCCACATGCCCGGCCCCCACCACCGCCACCAGTTTGTCGCCGGGGGTTGCCTTGATCTTTTCGGCCAGGAAGGTATCCCGCTCGTCGATGAGCACTTCCTTTAGTTCCGGCAGATCGCGGCCCAGCTGGGCCATCAGTTCGGACAGCAGATCGGAGTCGCGCAACTTCCGCAGGTCGGCCTCGCTTACCTCGCTGCGGTCGAACATGCTCGCCAGCAGAGTGGCCAGCAGCATCATCTTGCGGTACCAGGGGGTGGCCCGCCAGGCCCGGCGCATGGTGATACGCACATCCCGGTCGCAAAGACTGATGGGGATTTGCAGTTTTTCGGCATGGCGGGCGGCGCCGATCAATTCCGCCCCCGGCTGGACGCCCAGTTTGTCACCCAGTTTTTTCTGGTAGGAGGCCATGAGCAGGTTGATCAGCAGGGTGGCCAGTTGGCGCCGCCGCATGATCTCCTTGAGGTCCAGCTGCTCCCATTTTTTCCGGTGGGCCAGGGATTCGTAACGTTTCTCGTCCAGTTCCAGACAAACTGCGTCCGGTCGCTGTTCGTTGATGACCCGGGCTACCAGGTCGGCCGACTCTTGGGAGACGTGGGCGGTGCCGATCAGGTAAATTACCCGGCCGGAGAGGTGGATCAGGTGAACGTCCGGGTCCTGGTGGGAATCGGTGGCGGTGGGGGATTGTGACACGTGATATTCCTGCATGGGTGGATAAGTTTGACCAATGCCCTTTTACCGAAAATCAGCGCTTTGTTCAATCTATTTTCACAGGGGCGATGGTAAGTGAACACATGTTTAAAAATAATAGTAAGCGGTCACCGGAAGCAAGGTCGCTTGTCAAGAGTGGTTTTTCCAGCTATTGTTGGGTAATACAACCGATTTTTGGCATTACGTCCGCAGCCGCAGTAAAGGCCTGGTTTGTTTTGTAACCTGTCATCCCATCTCAGCAGGGAGTTTCCGATCATGACCGCCGACCCCCATAGTTCAGATTGCTCAGAGCTTCTCCGGCAGTGGGAGCAGGCCTATCTGGCAAGGGCTCGCGATGCCGCCACCGGCCGCCTGTTTCGGGGTATTGTTCACAACCTCAATGGGGTGCTCCAGGTCGCTTCATTCCAGGGGGAGATGTCCGGGCTGACCCTGGAAAGGGCCGCTGATCTGCTGGACCGAGCCAGAGATGCCGCTGCCGGACAGGCCGCCGAACCGCTGAATGAACTGGCGAACCTGCTGGCTGAACAGCAGCAGGGGCTGGTTCAGTTCAAGGAAAGAATCGGCCAGGGTTCGGAAATTCTGCGCCGGGTCCTGGTGCTGCCGGCTTTGAGTCCCCGGGAAAGGGGAGATCGGTTCTGGAATTTAAATGATATAGTGCGGTGTGAAATCGAGTTTCTCAGTGCCGATTCCTTTTTTAAGCACAAGGTGGAGCGAAAACTGGAAATGGCACCGGAACTGCCAGTGTTGAGGGGTGATTCGGTGCCTGTTCACGAAGTTGTGTATATCTTGCTGGAAAACGCTCTGGATGCCGTCCGCGATCGTGATGACGGGACCCTGGAAATTGTTACCCGGGCCGCAAAAGACCACCTGGAACTGGTGGTCCGGGACAATGGCCCGGGGGTGGCGGCGGCGGACCGGGAACGGATTTTTGCCCCGTTTTTTACCACCCGGCCCCAGCGTGCGGGCCTGGGCCTTTATCTGGCGCGCCAACTGGTTGCCCTTTTGGGCGGCGAGGTCCATTGCCTGGAGGACCCCGGCGGGGCCTTTCAACTGCGGCTGCCGCTGACCACGGCGGGGGAGTGATGGCTGAAATCCCGCCGGGCACCCTTTATGTCGTGGCCACCCCCATCGGCAACCTCGAGGATATCACCCTGCGAGCCCTGCGCATTCTGGGCGAGGTGGACCTGATAGCCGCCGAGGACACCCGCCGGACCAGAAAACTGCTCAATCACTTTGCGGTCAAGACCCCCTGTATCAGTTACTACCGGGAAAACGAGGCCCGGCGGGCCGAAGATATCCTGGGCCGGCTGACCGCGGGCCAGTCGGTGGCCCTGGTTTCTGATGCCGGTACGCCGGGTATCGCCGACCCCGGAGCCCGCCTGGTCAACCGGGTCCGGGAGGCGGGGCTGGCGGTGGTGCCATTGCCAGGTCCCTCCGCCCTGGCGGCGTTTTTGAGTATCGCCGGGCAAACCGAGCCCGATCATCTGTTCCTGGGTTTTTTGCCGGGTCGCGCCGGTCAGCGCCGGAAACTGCTGCAATCCCTGGCCGTCGAGCCCCGGCCCCTGGTGTTCTACGAATCCCCCCATCGTCTGCTCAAAAGTCTGGCCGACGCCCTGGCGGTTCTGGGTAATCGGGAAGTTGTCCTGGCCCGGGAGCTGACCAAGATTCACGAGGAAGTGTTGGCCGGCGACCTGGAAGAGTTGCTGGAGAAATTGCAACAGCGGCCTTCGCTCAAGGGGGAGTTTGTGGTTTTGCTGGCCGGGGTCGCGGGTGTTGATGCCCGGGAGGAATCGCGCCCCTCCGGTGAGGATTTCGCCCAACTGGCGACCTGGTACCGGGATCAGGCGGGTCTTTCGCTGAAGGACGCGGCCCGGCGGATCGCCGTCGATCTTGGCCAGCCACGGAGCAGGGTCTATCGACTGCTGCTCGATCTCTGGTAGGCGGAACCCCGATCACCAGCCCCGGCAGTGACCGTCGCCGGCTTCCCTTAAGGCTTTATGCTTGTCAACTTGCCAGTTTCCGACTAAAATTGACCCCTTTTATCGGCTTACATGCGGCATCGTAAGTGATTACAGGGGCCAAAGGTTAAGCGATTACCCCGTGCCGCAGGTTGTGGCCAGCGGGACGTCGATGCTTGCATCGCAGCCGGCCCGAAGGTGAGCCGGACCCATCGCCCAATAAGCGGAGCCATGTGATCGCTGGCGCGGCATCTGTCCGCCGGATGCCGGCCCTTGCGACGCCGGCCGGATCGGTCCCGGTAAACGGTGTCCGCCGGTTGCGCTGCCGGGCACCCGGCCACCGCCTGGGAAAGATGGATTGTAAGCGTTCACCAGGGCCAATGAAGTGTTGATTTAACGGGCTGTATACGAACAGCCGGGCCCCAGATGAGGTCTTGCAGCCAAGCGCCGCGTATCCCGCGTACATAAGGTTGGCTGATCGCTGAGGTGCGGCTGAACGTTTACGATGGATTGTTGGCGGCTATGACCATGGTGGTGGACGGATGAAGCAGGTTCAGGATTATTATTTTCGCAAGGCCCGGAAGGAGGGATACCCGGCCCGTTCGGTTTACAAACTGGAGGAGGCCCAGAAGAAATTTTCCCTGCTGCGGCCCGGTGACAAGGTGCTGGACCTGGGCTGCCAGCCGGGGAGCTGGGCCATTTACGCCGCCCGGGTGGTGGGGTCCGGCGGTCTGGTGGTGGGAGTGGATATCAATCCCGGCCCCATCAAAACCCGGGGTGGGGCGCCTTTTCATTTTGTCCTGGGGGATATCACCAGGGAATCGGTCCAGGAGAAAGTCAGGAATATCTGCCCCCGCTACCAGGTACTGATCAGCGATATGGCCCCCCGGACCACCGGCAATCGCTGGGCCGACCAGCAGCAATCGCTGCGTCTGGCCCGGACGGTGCTGGAGCTGGCCCAGGGGCTGCTGCTGCCCGGCGGGCATCTGTACTGCAAGGTATTTGAAGGCGAGGATTTCCAGGACCTGGTGGCCCAGGCCCGCACCCTGTTTGCCAAAGTACGGGTTTTCAAACCCAAAAGTTCCCGCGCCGAAAGCCGGGAGATCTTTTTGTTGGGCTGGAATTACCAGGATTGATTTATTTTTGTTACCGCTAAATTGCTAAGAGGAGAATATGGCAGGACATTCAAAATGGGCCAATATCAGGCATCGCAAAGGGGCGGCCGATGCCAGGCGCGGCAAGATTTTCACCAAGCTGATCAAGGAGATCATCGTGGCCGCCCGGCTGGGCGGTGGCGATATCGACGGCAACCCCCGCCTGCGCACCGCCGTGGCCGCCGCCAAGGCGGAGAACATGCCCAAGGAAAACATCGAACGGGCGATCAAGAAGGGCACCGGCGAACTGGAGGGGGTCTCCTACGAGGAGATCACCTATGAAGGCTACGGCCCCGGCGGGGTGGCGGTGCTGGTGGAATGCATGACCGACAACCGGGTCAGGACCGTGGCCGATGTCCGCTACTTTTTCAGTAAATCCGGCGGCAACCTGGGCGAGGCCAATTGCGTGTCCTGGATGTTCGACCGCAAGGGCCTGATCCAGGTGGATCCGGCGGTGATCTCCGAGGATGAACTGATGGAGGCCGCCATCGAGGCCGGGGCCGAGGATGTGGTGACCGAAGACAACACCTTCCAGGTACTCACCGATCCCGAAGACTTTGCCGCAGTCAGCGAGACCCTGCAGGAAAAGGGGATTGTTTTTCTGGACGCTTCCATTACCATGATACCCAAGAATACGGTGGAAGTAAGTGATGAGAAAACGGCCGGGCAGCTCATGAAACTATTGGAAAATCTGGATGATAACGATGATGTCCAGAAGGTCCATGCCAACTATGATATCTCCGACTCGGTGATGGAGGCCATCTCCTGAGCGGGGTCGAGCGTATTCTGGGGGTTGACCCCGGCTCCCGGATCACCGGTTACGGGGTGATCGAGCAGGAAGGGCAAAGGCTGCGCTTTGTCACCTGCGGGGTTTTGCGGGTAGGGGGTTACGGTTCCCTGGCCGCCCGGATTTACCGGGTCCACCAGGGGCTGAGCGAGGTAATCCGGCTGCACCGTCCCCGGAAAATGGCGGTGGAGGATGTGTTTATGGCCAGCAATCCCAAGGCGGCCCTGAAGCTCGGGCATGCCCGGGGGGTGATTCTGCTGGCCGGCATGGAGCATGGTTTGCCTTTAGCTGAGTTCACCCCCCTTATGGTCAAGCAGGCGGTGGCCGGTTACGGGCGGGCTTCCAAGGAGCAGGTCCAGCGGATGGTTCGGGCCCTTTTGAACCTGTCGGCCTGCCCTTCCGCCGACGCCGCCGATGCCCTGGCGGTGGCGGTGTGCGGGGCCAATCATCCCACCGGCTGGTGGCGGGCTCCAAGTGATGCCAACGAGGCGGACAAGACGTGATTGCTTCCTTGCAGGGAAAACTGGTCCACAAGGATCTCGACAGCCTGGTCGTCATGGTCGGCGGGGTGGGCTACGAGGTCTTTCTGCCCGCCTCCCGCCACGATCGCCTGCCGGCCCTGGGCGAGGAGCTTTTTCTCCATATCCAGACCGTGGTCCGGGAGGATTCCTTGAGCCTCTACGGTTTTCCCGACGGCAGCGAGAAACGGATGTTTCAGACCTTGCTCGGGGTTTCCGGGGTGGGGCCGCGGCTGGCCATGAATATCCTGGCCGCCGCCGAACCCGCCGCCCTGAGCCGGGCCATCATCGGTGATGATATCGCCTTTTTAAAGAAACTGCCCGGAGTGGGCAAGAAAACCGCCGAACGGCTGTGCCTGGAACTTGGCGACAAGGTGGAATTCATTCCCGCCGCCGACGGCGCTGTCGTCGGGGGCGGCGGGCCGGCGCCAGCACCGCCGGAGTCCAGGGCGGCCGCCGAATTCGGCGAGCAGTCCTTCCGGGATGCCTTTTCCGCCCTGGTTAATCTGGGTTATCCGGTCCCCCAGGCCCGGGCCGCCCTGGAAGGGCTGCGCGCCGGGTCCGGGGAGGTCCTTGAGTTGCCGGTGGAAGAACTGCTGAGGCGGGCCCTGCGGTCAATGGCCTGAACCGCGAACAGACAGTCGAGATAACGGGGAATATGAACCAGGAAGAGCGGATTG
>PWOG01000345.1 GCA_003557565.1 Desulfobulbaceae bacterium | reverse complement strand
GTCCCGCCGGCGCCGGCGGGGCAGCTTTATCTGCCACTGCTGCCGCCGGGAGTTGCCATACTGTCTGAACTGTCCCTGCGGTTTTGAAATTTGTGAATCCTGTTTTAAAGACAATCTCTGGGGGCTCAGCAACGGTCCCACCTGGATTTGTCCCGATTGCGGCCGGGTCCGCATGACTGTATAAGAGGGTGGTGACGGATGCTGGCAAGTGAGTTGTGGGCCGGGCTGGCGGTCCCTTTGGGAAGAATTTTCTTCTTTATTTCCCTGGGCCTGATCATGGCCAGCCTGATCGAGGAACTGGGCTGGAACCGGATACTCTCCCGCCTGGCCCTGCCTTTTGTTCGGTTTGGCCGCTTTTCTGAAATCACCGGCTCGAGCTTTGCCCTGGCCTTTGTCTCCGGGGTGTCCGCCAATACCACCCTGGCGGAGGCCTATCGCGAAGGCAAAATCTCCCGCCGGGAACTGCTGCTGGCCCACCTGCTCCATAGCCTGCCCCGTTTTTTCCTCCATTTGCCCACGGTCTTCTTCTTGATGGTGCCCTTCATCAAGGGGGCGGCTCTGATCTATGTAGGGCTCACCTTTACCGCCGCCCTGTTGCGGACAATTCTGATCGCCCTGGCCGGCAGGTTCTTGTTGCCGCTGCCCCCGCCGGCCGCGACTGGCTTGGCGGAGACGGGCCGGCCCTCCCTGGGGGAGGCTTTGGGCAAGGCCTGGCGGCGGCTGCGTAAACGCCTGTTTAGGATCATGCTGATCACCGCGCCCATTTACGCCCTGTTTTTTCTGGCCGATCAACTGAGCTATTTTGCCCGGTTCAGCGGCTGGGTGGAGGATAATATCGGCCTTTTTGCCTTCCTGCCGCCGGAGAGTGTCGGTATCATCGTCCTGGTGGCGGCCACCGAGCTCACCGCCGGTCTGGCGGCGGCGGGCGCCCTGCTTGACGGCCATACCCTGGTCCATCGCGAAGTGGTGCTGGCCCTGCTTACCGGCACCGTGATCGCCGCCCCGCTCCAGGCCCTGCGCCATCAGCTCCCCTATTTCGCCGGTATTTTTCCCCCCCGGCTGGCTGCCGAAGTGATTATTTACAGCCAGCTTTTTCGAGCGGGCAGTGTTATTGTGGTGGGAATCCTGTATTTTTTCATTAGCGCCTGAAATTTTTCCACCGTTTTTGCCGTCCTTGTCAAAGCGGGCGGCAGGCGGTAAACTGTTTTCGTTATTGAAGGTTTGCCCAAAAAACATTGCCAGGGAGGCGGTTATGAAAACATGCGGTCTGCAGGATTTTATGGAAGAACTCAGGCCCTGGCTGGACCAGGATCATATCCGCCGGGTCGAGCTTGATGATCGGGGGCGATTCACCCTGTATTTCAACGACGGGATGAAAAATGTTTACGCCATCGATGATTGTGGTTCGTCGCAGATTGCCGAGGTGTTGAAGACCCTGCGTGAGCGGGGGATCGAGGTGGAGGAGAGCAAGGGCGCCTGAGCTCTGGACACGAAGTATTCGGCCAGGTTTGCGGCGGTCTATACATACTGGTCTGCCGGCAACCGGCCGGCTGTGGTCAAGGAGAGAGAAATTATGAATGAGCGGATTATTGATGTACTGATCATCGGCAGTGGTCCCGCCGGCCTGCAGGCGGCGGTGCACGCGGTGCGCAAGAAGGCGGATGTGGTGGTGCTGGGCAAGGCGGAGAACAGCAGCATTTACCAGGCCCACGTGGAAAATTACCTGTGTGTGCCCGGGGTCAGCGAGGGCAGTGACCTGATGGCCGTGGCCCTCGATCAGGTGCGTAAATTCGGGGCGGAGACAGTTGCCGAGGACGTCCTCAATATCCAGCAGGACGGTGAACTGTTCAAGGTCAAAATCGAAAGCGGCCGGGAGCTGCAGTCCCGGACCCTGATTTTCGCCACCGGCAGCGCCCGTAAAAAGCTCAAGGTCAAGGGCGAAAAGGAGTTGAGCGGCAAAGGAGTCAGCTATTGCGTTGATTGTGACGCCAACTTCTATCGCAACGCCAAGGTGGCGGTGGTGGGCAACGGTTCGGCGGCGGTGGACGGGGCCGTCACCCTGACTCGCTATGCCTCGGAGGTGCACCTGGTGGCCCGCGAGCTGGAGGCCTCGGCGGAATTGCTGGCCGAGCTGTCCCAAAGTCCGGTTCAGCTCCACGAGGGTCAGTGGGTCAAGGAGATTCAGGGGGACAAGGAGGTCACCGGAGTGTTGTTGGAAGACGGCCAAACCCTGGCGGTGGACGGTCTCTTCATCGAACTGGGGGCCAAAGGGGCCATGGACCTGGCCGCTACCCTGGGGGTGGCCATGGACAGTGAAACCTTTTCCTTCATCGACACCAATAAAAAGCAGGAAACCAACCTGCCCGGCATTTACGCCGCCGGCGACATCGCCGGCCCGCCCTGGCAGATGGCCAAGGCGGTGGGGGAAGGTTGCGTGGCCGGCTGGGAGGCCGCCAATTTCGCCGCCAAGCAGAAACGGCAATAACATACGGGCGTGGTTTCGGGCGATTATCCTGGCGAGCCGGTGCGGGAAGATGACTTGAGCTATATGCGGCGGGCCCTGGCCGCCGCAGAAGAGGCGGCCGGCCGCGGTGAGGTGCCGGTGGGGGCTCTGCTGGTTGATGGCCAGGGCGAGATCCTGGCGGTTGACGGCAACCGGACCATCGGCGCTCATGATCCCAGCGCCCATGCCGAGATGATGGTCCTGCGCCGGGCGGCGGAAGTGCTGCAAAATCACCGCCTGATCGGAACCACCCTGTATGTTACCCTGGAACCCTGTCTGATGTGCGTCGGGGCCATGATCCAGGCCCGGATCTCCCGCCTGGTCTTCGGGGCCGCCGACCCCAAGGCCGGGGCGGTGGTCTCCCTTTACCACCTGGCCGATGATCCCCGCCTCAATCACCGCTTCCCGGTGACTCAGGGGGTGCTGGCCCCGGAATGCGGCGATATTCTGCGGCGGTTTTTCCGGGCACGGCGCTCCTGAGCCCGCCAAACAAAACGTCACGGTCCATCCAAACACTCCTTGTTGTCGGTCCGGGCATGCGTTAAACTGGACGGCTGCAGGTGATCATTCAGCAATTCCGGTTGCTGGCGCAAGTTTGTTGCCGCGGGTGATCGCTTATCAAAAAATGCAGGAGAGGTGCCGGAGTGGTCGAACGGGACGGACTCGAAATCCGTTGATCACGCAAGTGGTCCGTGGGTTCGAATCCCACCCTCTCCGCCAGAACTCAAGGGGTTAGCCGGTTTCGGTTAACCCCTTACTTTTTGGTGTGGTTGTTTGTGTCGCATTTCATGGTGCGCATCGGCTGTTGGGAAAAACTGGATTACCAATTTGGCGGCAATTTTTTTGGTGGGGCTAAGCCGGTGTGATACGATTAACATATAAAAATTTTTCGCGGTTCGTTTCATTGTCGGCGCTTTTGGCTCCGGTCGACCATAATCACGGGAGCTTATGATGGGTGTAAGCACTCTGAGTTGGATCAGTGGTATTGTGCTGGTATTGCTGCTGGTCAGCTTCTTTAGAACGGAAAGGGGGCGGACATGAGCCTCAGTCCGCTGTGGAGCACGATCATCAGTATTACGTTCCTGATCCTGGGAGGAATCGCGCTCTACACCATGCTCTCGGTCCAGGGCCGCCGGCAACCTCCGGATTACCAGCGTTATGCCGCCTGGCACCGGGTGGCCGGCTGGGTCTTTGTCATCCTCTTTGTGTTCATGTTCATTTCGATGCTGCAGCGGGTGGAGGATTACTGGGAAGAGTCCCCGTCGCGCATCGCCCTGCACGTTTCCTTTGCAGTGGCCCTGGTTTTCCTGCTTGGGTTGAAGGTGCTTATTCCCCGCTTTTTCCCCAAGTTGCTGAAAAACGTGTTCGTTCTGGGGGTTTCGGTCTATCTGCTCGCCTTCACCATGGTCTGGATTACGGCCGGCTATTACCTCGTTAATCAATACCATGAAACCCCCTATATTTCGCATGCCGAGTTGCCAGAGCATATGCTCGATGCCCAATTGGGCAAACAGCTGTTCATTGATCGCTGCTCCACCTGTCATCTGTTGCAAGATATCATGCAGGTCCGAGATACCGCCTCCTGGGAAGAAGTGATTGACAGAATGATCGAACTGGCTGCGCCGCGCATCAGCCCGGCGGCGGGAGGGCAGATTCTTCATTACCTCGTTGAAACCCACACTCCACAATTAGTTGAAGAGGGTACACCCCTGGAAATGCACTGCCTGCCCTGCCACAAGCAGCATGAAATCATGGGGGTGAGCTACAGCCGGGTCGGCTGGCAGGAGGTGGTTGGGCGGATGCATGAATACGGGCCTGAAATTATCCCGGAAGAAAAGATCGAAGAGATTGTCGACATTCTTATGGAAATGCAGCAGCAGGCAAGATGAGCTTTCTCGGCCTGCTGCCGGCCCTTTTTTGATCTTGCCCCTTGAACCTTCCGGCCGCCAAAAACTCTTGCTCACCCGCTCAAATTCCACTTCCGCCATCATCCACTCTCCCGCAACTGCTGAAAGTTTTTTGAGGTTTACTCCCCGCAGGTCCGGTGTGCTAGAATAAACCGATATTACCGGCTCAAGCGCTGGTGGAGGAAAAGGGGGCCGGGAACCGACGAACCTCAGCCGGGTTATCCGGCGGCGTACCCGCCAGCAAGAAGAGTAAGCGATCACGGGGCACCGCATCTTGCAGGCCCCCGGTGACCGCTTGCGGGACGACCCCGGTGATTGTTTACCCGGAAGACAAATCAGATGGAGGAGGCCTGCTGCATGTTGATGAAAGCCCAATGTACGACCAATGAAGGTATGCTCGGGGATTTTCTCCTGGCGGCCAACAGCGGGCGGCACCTGATGATGCGGATGCCGGAACGGGACGCCGAGACGGACGAATTTGCCGAGTCCGTGGCGGCGGGGCTTGCCGCCCGGCCGCGGCGATTCGACTGCCGGTTTCTCTACGACAGCGAAGGCGGCCGGCTCTTTGAAAGCATCTGCCGACAGCCGGAATATTATCTTACCCGCACCGAGTCCGCCATCATGGCCGCGCGGGCCGAGGAGATCTGCCGTTATACCGGCCCGGTTACCATCCTGGAGTTGGGCTCCGGCAGCTCCGGCAAAACCGGGCAGCTGCTGGCGGCCCACGCCGAACTGCACGGCCCTACGCATTATGTGCCGGTGGATGTGTGTGAAAACAGCCTGCGGCAGGCCTGCCGTGATATCCCCGCCCGATGCCCGGCGGTGCGGGTTACCTGTCTGCATGGCACTTATGAAGACGCCTTTGCCCTTTTCGGCATGACATCCCCCGCCCTGACCCTTTTTCTCGGCAGCACCATCGGCAATCTTGATGAAGACCAGGCCGATTCCTTCTGGCGGTCGGTCGCCGGAGGCATGGCCACCGGCGACTTTTTTCTGCTGGGGGTGGACCTGGTCAAAGATGAACAGATCCTCAACGCCGCCTATAACGATGCCGCCGGGGTGACCGCCGCTTTCACCCGCAATCTCTTTGCCCGTATGAACCGCGAGCTTGACGCCGGCCTTGAGCTCGACAAGATCGAGCATGTGGCCGGGTACAATCCCCGGCGGGAGCGCATCGAGACCCGGGCACGCTTTACCGCCCCGCAGTCCCTTAAGGTGGGGCCGATGGGCCAATCATTCAGCATTGCCCGTAACGAGGAAATCCTGGTGGAGATCAGCCGCAAATTCCGGTTGCCCCCGCTGCTGGAGCATCTCCGCAGCCACGGCCTGATAGCGCGTAAAACCTTCACCGACCAGCAACAGTGGTTCGGGCTGTTGCTGCTTGAGCGAATCTGAATTGTTACCAGCGGTGAAATCATGTTCAACGGCAACATGCAGCGATCTCCCAGCCAAGGTGAGTCCGGAACTGAGGAAACCAAGGTAAATGATCAAGGGGTGCCCCGTGATCACATACAAACCAGGGACGGCATCTGCGGTATCTGCCCGGCGGGCTGCTGGTTAAGGGCCCGCCTCAAGGACCAGCGTTTGCTGGAAGTCGAACCCCAACCGGACCACCCGCTGGGAATGATCTGCGAAATCGGCCGCCATTCGCCGCAGATCGTCCATGATCCGGATCGTTTGCGCTATCCCCTGCGCCGCACCGGCCCCAAGGGCGGCTACGACTTTGAGCGGATCTCCTGGGAGCAGGCTTACGAGATCATGGCCGAGCGGCTCCAGACCATCAAGGCCGAGTCCGGACCGGAAGCAACGGCGGTTTATACCGGCCGCGGCAGCTTCGACCTGGCCCTGTGCGATATCTTTCAGCCCCAAGGGGTGGCGGTCTCCTCGGCCTCCAGTGTGCTCTTCCCTTTTGGTTCCCCCAATTCGCTGGGGGTGGGAGCGCTCTGCTACGTCTCCTTTGCCATGATCGCCCCCCACACCACCATGGGCGAGATGTACATCACCATGGATGCCGATCTCGAACAGGCGGAGCTCATTGTCGTCTGGGGCGCCAATCCGGCCACCGATTCGCCGCCCCTGGCCCATACCCAGATTCTGCAGGCCAGGGAGCGGGGGGCCGAGGTGGTTGCCATTGATCCGCGCCGGACGGAGACCGCCCGTGCTGCCGAGGCCCAGTGGATCGCCCCGCGCCCCGGCACCGACGGCGCCCTGGCCCTGGGAATGATCCAGGTGCTGCTGGCAGAAGAGCTCTACGATGAGCGGTTCGTTAAGGAATGGACCCTGGGTTTTGATGATCTGGCCGGTCTGGTCCAGCATTACCGGCCGGAGGTGGTGGAGGGGATCACCGGAGTGCCCGCGGCCACGGTCCGGAGCCTGGCCCGCCGCATCGCCCGGGCGCGGGGGGCGGCCCCGGTGATGTACACCGGCCTGGAATACTCGGATAGCGGGGTTCAGGCCATCCGGGCGGTGTTCATTCTCTGGGGGCTGGCCGGTCAGCTGGACGTGCCCGGCGGCCTGCTCTTTCGCATGAAGGAAAACGGCTTTCCCCAGAACCGGCAGGGGCTGATCGCCAACCCCGAGGTCAAAAAGGCCCTGGGCCGGGATCGCTTCCCGGTATACAGTATGTACCGGGGGGAGTCGCACGCCATCGAACTGCCCCGTTCGGTGCTCGAGGGTGATCCCTACCGTATCCGGGCCCTGATCATCCAGGGCGGCTCCATCATCACCGCCTGGCCGGCGCCCGAGCTGTGGCGCCAAACCCTGAACGCCCTGGATTTCCTGGTGACCATCGATCGCTACCACACCGCCGATTCGGCCTATGCCGATCTGGTGCTGCCGGCGGCCACCGGCTACGAAATAACTTCCTTTATGCGTTACGGCCCGCTGTTCAAGATCCGGGAGAAGATGCTGGAGCCGGTGGGCGAGGCGCGCAACGATTACCTCATCATGGCCGGGCTGGCCGACCTGCTCGGTTACGGCCATCTCTTCCCCCAGAGCGAAGAGGAGGTCCTGCGCCATGCCCTGGCCGGCAGCGGCTTCACCCTGGAGGAAGTGCGGGCCGCCGGTGGTGCCGTGCAGATGCCCACGGTGATGATGGAGTATAAAAAATGGGAAAAAGGACGCCTGCGGCCGGACGGACAGCCGGGTTTCGCCACCCCCAGCGGCAAATTCGAGATCACCGCCAGTATCCTGGCCGAGCATGGCTACGACGCCCTGCCGGTTTACACCGAGCCCCGGGAAGGCCCCCTGGCCAATCCCCAACTGGCCGAGGATTATCCCCTGGTCCTCAACTCCGGTTCCCGGACCCTCTATGATTTCCGCAGCCAGCATCACGGGGTGGCCAAACTCCGGGAGCGCAATCCCGAGCCCCTGGTCACCATCAATGACCGTGATGCCGCCGACCGGGGGATTGCCGACGGCGACCCGGTGGAGGTGGAATCACCCCGCGGCCGGTTGCGGCTGCGGGCCCGGGTCACCGACCATATCGTGGCCGGCACCGTGGATGTCAGTATGGGCGGCGGCGGCCCCTTGGGGCCCAAGGCCTGGCGGGAGGCCAATGTCAACGAGTTGACCGACCCGGGGCGTTTCGACCCCATTTCCGGTTTTCCCATTTACAAGACCCTGCTCTGCCAGGTGCGCAAGGCCGGGGACGGGCCCGGCGAGCAGCCAAAAACCGAAGGCCCGGACGGCTCCCGGGAGCAAAGCCAGAACCGGGAGCGCGGCCCGCACCGGGAACCCGCCGGCCGTGGCCCCCGGCCCGGCAAGGTCGAGCTGCGGCGGGTTTTTCTGGACCACAACGCCACCACCCCCATGGCCGACGAGGTGCGGGCGGCCATGCTGCCTTTCCTGCAGGAGCAATGGGGCAACCCCTCGAGTATTCACCACATGGGCAACGGGGCCCGGGGATCGCTGGAGGATGCCCGCCGGACCATCGCCGGCCTGCTCAACTGCACGGGCCGCCGACTGATTTTCACCGGCGGCGGCACCGAGGCGGACAATCTGGCCATCAAGGGAGCGGCCCGGGCGCTCAAGCACCGGGGGCGCCACCTGATCACCAGCAGCATCGAGCATCCGGCGGTGGCGCTTTCCTGCCAGGCCCTGGCGGCAGAGGGCTTTGAAACCACGGTGCTGCCGGTCAACCGCCAAGGGGTGGTGGAGCCGGCGGCGCTGGCGGCGGCCCTGCGCCCGGATACCATCCTGGTTTCCATCATGCTGGCCAACAACGAGACCGGAGCGGTGCAGCCGGTCCGGGAACTGGCCCGGCTGGCCCGCAACCACGGCGCCCTGTTTCATACCGACGCGGTGCAGGGGCTGGGCAGGATGGTGGTGGACGTGGAGGAACTGGGGGTCGATCTGCTCTCGCTGTCCTCCCACAAGGTGCATGGCCCCAAGGGGGTGGGGGCCCTGTATCGCCGCCAGGGGGTGGCGATCGAGCCGTTGCTGCACGGCGGCGGCCAGGAAGGCTCGTTGCGGGCCGGTACCGAAAACGTGGCCGGCATCGTGGGTTTTGCCAAGGCCTGCGAACTGGCCCGGCGCCGCCTGGAAAGCGATGACCACGACCGTCTGGCCGAACTGCGCGACCGGCTGGCGGCGGCCATCCGGCAAGTCATCCCCGGAGCCCGGGTCAACAGTGAGGCGGCGGTGCGGCTGCCCAACACCCTGAGTATAATTATTCCCGATATCCGGGGAGAATCGCTGGTGCTGCTGCTGGATCGGCACGGGCTCTGTTTTTCTTCCGGCTCCGCCTGCAAATCCGGCAACCCCGAACCATCCCCGGCCCTGCTCGCCATGGGACTGAGCCGGGAAGAGGCCCACTGCACGGTCCGCTTCTCCCTGGGCCCGACCACCACCACGGAGGATATCGATTACGCCGCGGCGG